>DATJXN010000023.1 GCA_035500095.1 Candidatus Binataceae bacterium | reverse complement strand
TGACGGCAAGCGACCAGGAGTCCGCCAGATGTCTGCGGATCCGTCAGCAAGTGTCGTCGCGGTGTTGTCACGGCAACGATGGCGCGCTTCCATTCGATGGGTACGATGGCGCATGACGATCTCGTTTGCCCGCCATCAGTTTCCGCCTGCGATCATCGTAAGCGGTCTTTAGACTGCACCTTCAAGGCCGAGCGCAGATCGGCGAATGTCGTGCCCAACTGAGTCGATCGGGTTGGACACGTGTCGGACACTGAGCTATTGCCCAAATCCAAGCCGGAGCCGGTGCGCCGGCTGGAGGTATTTACCGGCTCCGGTCGACGCCGAACGTGGACCCCGGCGCAAAAGGCGGAGATTCTCGCCGAAAGCTACGAGAGCGGGGAGAAGGTTTCCGCTGTTGCGCGACGCCATGGGCTGACGCCTCAACAGCTCTTTGGTTGGCGGCGCGAGGCGCAACGGCGGGCGAGGCGACGAGCCGCAATCGACGAGGCGGCTGCGCGCGGACAGGCCTTCGCCCCTGTCGTTGTCGAGGAAGTCCGTCGAAGATCGGAGGCCCCGATTGAGCCGGATCCGAGTGGCGGGACGACGGCGATCGAGATCCTGATCGGCGCCGCCACGGTCCGCGTCGCGCCGGGCATCGACGCGGCGACGCTGGCGACGGTGTTGCGCGTCGTGAAGGCGGCGAGATGATCGCGGTTCCGGCCGGCGTGCGGGTTCTGGTCGCGACGAAGCCGGTGGACTTCCGGCGTGGCGCCGACAGCCTCGCCGCCCTGGCGCGTGAAGAGCTTCAACGCGATCCGTTCTCGGGCGTGATCATCGTCTTTCGCTCGAAGCGCGCGGACCGGCTGAAGATTTTGACCTGGGACGGCACCGGGCTGGTGCTGTTCTGGAAACGGCTCGAGCAAAACGCGTTTCGCTGGCCGCCGATCAGCGACGGCGTGATGCGTCTGTCGTCTTCGCAGCTCGCCGCGCTCGTCGACGGGTTGGACTGGTCGCGCCTTCACGCGCGCGACGTGCCGCGTCCGGAAGCAGCGTCATGAGGCCTGTGACCAATTGACTCAGCCTGCTGTTTGTTGGCCACGACCGCGCGCAAATCTGGTTCTCTCTTGGCCGTGAGCGAGAGCGCGAATCAGCCGCCGACCGAGATCGCCGAGTTGCAGGCGCGGCTTGCGGTCGCGCTCGCCGAGCGCGACGCCGCGGTTGCGGCGCGCGACGAGGCGATGTCGCGGAACGATCGCCTGCTGCATCTCCTGCGCAAATTGCAGCGCATGCAATTTGGCCGCCACTCCGAGAAGCTCGATCCGGATCAGCTCGCCCTGGCGTTTGAGGATGTCGAGCAAGCCATCGCCGCGAGCGAGGCCGCCGACGACAAGCAGAATGAGGCGCACGCTCGCGCTCGCGCCGAGAAGCGTCGCGCCCATCGCGGCGCGCTTCCCGCCCATCTGCAGCGCGTGCATGTGACGATCGAACCCGAGGACAGGAATTGCCCGTGCTGCCGTTCTTCCATGCATGTGATCGGCGAGGAAACCTCCGAACGGCTCGACGTCATCCCGGCGCAGTTCCGGGCGGTCGTGACGCACCGTCCCAAATACGCCTGCCGGGCCTGCGAACAGGCGGTTGTGCAGGCGCCGGCGCCCGAGCGGCTGATCATGGGCGGGTTGCCGACCGAGGCGATGGTGGCCTCGGTCATGGTCGCCAAATACGCCTGGCATCTGCCGCTCTACCGGCAGTCCCAGATGCTGGCCGCGCAGGGTCTCGACATCAAGCGATCGGTCCTGGCGTTCTGGGTGGGATACGCCGCGGCCGAATGCGAGCCGCTCTACCTGCGGCGGGCGAGTTGAAGGCGACGGTCTTCTCGACTGAGTGGCAGCCGTGGCAAGTCATCTTTCACTATCCTAAGGTCGCGGCTCATCTACGGGCTGAGCTCTTCGCCGACCCTTTCGCCGCGATGTCGAGAGCCGAGGAAATCCTCAGTGGCGCGGCAAAAGGGAGTTCTCTTATCGGCCTTCCACACTTTTGGCAGCCTGCACGCTGAGGACGCCGTAGGAGACCCGGCTAGTGGCGACGATCCAATTGAGGTGCCGCGCGAGGGAGGATCACAACAGGAGGGGCGCATGGTTGATCTCTTATCAAAAGCAGCTTCTGGCCCGCACTGAGGCCCAACGCGCCAAGCACCAAGCGCAGCGTGAGGAGAAAGCCCGCGCCGAAGCGGAGGCGGCCCGCGTTGAGGCTGAGGCCGCGCGCGTGCGCCTTACGCCGCTCGGAGATCGGCTCGCGCGGTTGCTGGCGACGATCCCAATTGAGGTTCAGCGCGAGGGGCTCTCGTTGTCAACGC
>DATJXN010000022.1 GCA_035500095.1 Candidatus Binataceae bacterium | reverse complement strand
CTCACCACTCGCTACTACGACCGCCTCGGAGTGCCCAGACTTGCCCAGTAACCTCAACCTTCCGAACCGCCGGATGCGGACCCGCATGTCCGGTGGTGTGGCAGGGGAGTAGCGCTGCGGCGCTACCCCCTATGCCGATTGATTGCCAGGGTTGCGGCTTCCGCGTGGTTCAGGCCGAAGCGACGCGGGCGGCCTTGCCCGAGAGTTCGCGCAGGTAGTAGAGGCGCGCGCGGCGCACGCGGCCGCGGCTCAGGACCTGGATCTTTTCCAGCCGCGGCGAGTGCAGCGGGAAGATGCGCTCGACGCCGATCCCGTACGAAATCTTGCGCACGGTGAAGGCCGCCCGGTTACCTCCCCCGTTGATCTTGATGACGACGCCCTCGAAGGACTGGATGCGCTCCTTTTCGCCCTCGACCACCTTGACCTGGAGGCGCAGGGTGTCGCCGACGCGAAATTCGGGAAGGTCCTTGCGCAGTTCACGCTCTTCCAGCTTGCGGATGATTGCATTCATGACGGGATGATTCCTTGAGTAGAGCCGAAAAGCTTACCCTAAGCTCCGGCGTGACTCAATCTCCCCGACAGTCGGACGCGCGACGAAAGAAACGCCCTAAAGAATCCGCCGCCCGGCCGACAGTGCGACCGCGGCGGGATTCAAGCATCTAGAACGGGCAGTAGGCCCCCGTGCCGTTTACGGTGCAAGTCCCGATCACCCCGAACGAGAACTGGTCGCACCCGTCTCCACGACACGCGATGGCATTGGAGGCGGCGTCTACGTAATCGGCGCCAAAAAAGTTGGAGTTCAACAATGACTGATCGACGAGATTCGCTGGACCGTGATGATGCGCTGGGAAAAAGTCTTCGACATCGCTCTGAAAGAACCTCTGACCGGAACACGAGCTCAAATTGGTGCATTGCGGCATCAGGTTCAGAAAGTAGGTGCCAGGACCGAGCGTTATTGGCGCGGGCAGCGTCACGTGGACCGTGTATTCAGTCAGGCCGAAACCGGAGCGGCCCGTCTTCGATAATGTCGCGCCGTTCGCGCCTGCGAACGGGAGTGTTCCCGCGATTCCAGCGCTGGTCCCTCTCCATATCGACCACCCGGCTTTCTTTGGTAGATGGGTGCCGGTGGTGCCGCTAGCCGCTTACTGAGTGGTGAGAACGTTGGCCAGCAATCCGCTGACCTGCCAGGTATGGCCCGCAGGTACTGAGAAGGGTGTGAATATCTGCGACAGCGAAACGATGGTGTCGTTTTCATTGGTCAGACCGTTCGGATTCGAACCTGAGACATCGAAATCGCCGCTGTAGTAAAGACACGGGCTGCAATACACCGGCCCCGGTGCCAGAGGACCTTCTTCAATCCCGGAATCTGGCGCGGCAGCTGATTCGGGCGGCGGAGCGGAAGGTCCAACGTAGTCTCTGACGGTCGCTGGAACCGACTGCGCCCACCCCCGGCCAGCACCAAAACCCATCGTCAAAATAACCCCCACCAGCAAGGCGGCGAGGGCAAACATAGCCCGGCCCGCAGACGAGTGCACATGCTTAGCTTTACCATTTCCTTCCCACACTGTTTCACTTTGTTCTATCTCTCTCTTCTGTTGTCGAGAGTCTCAAGACTTTAACATCGTGTGGACATTCTAAGGCAAGGAATAAAGAATTTCATATCGTTCGGATGCTTTTCTTGGCGGCTTCAGACTCCAGAAAGAGTCGAAAAGCGGCGGGAGGCGAGCTGGCGCGAGTCAATCTCAGTCGGCGCCCGGGCCCGCGCGAAAGAACGTCGAAGAATCTGCTCGACCTCCGGATTGGCATCTTCTCAAAAACGAAAGCCGCGGCGCCCAGAGGCGTCGCGGCTTTCCGGTTGCGCTAAGCACGCCCGGATCAGTGCAGCTTTATCGTGCCGATAACGCTGCCGAGAATGGCAGCATTCGAGTCCCTGCTGCCGCTGACGTTTCCCGAGCCAGTGGCGTTGTGGAAGGTCCCCGTCGAGTTGTTCGGGTCGACAAAATAAACGCCGTTCACGACGTCGGCAGTAGCGGTGGTACCGGTGGGCGTGGGAGACGCGCACAGAGTTCCGGTGAAGTTGAGCACCACCGTGTCCGCCGGATTCGACGATGACACGAGCGTTGCCGTTCCATACGCGGCGGCGCAGCCGCCGCTGATTACCGACAAATCGGTCGCGACTATGGCGGTGTACGTGACAGCCCCTCCCATAGCGGCACAGGTGCCATGGCCAGAGATCGGTGTACAAGAGCAGCTATCGCTCCCGGGGCAGAGCATGTTGCCGGTGGCTACACTGCAGTCGGGCGTGCCCGTGACCCTGGTACCTTGGCCGAATGCGCGGAAGTTGGCGGCAGGAGCGGCGGAAACCGTCGTCGCCGACGCGGCGAATCCCAGAAATGCAATCGCGGCCACAACCAACCCGTAGCTGGCGTTGCGAACCAATGGCGATCCCATATTCCTTTCCCCCCGTGAATATTCGTTTTGTGAATCAAAGTCGGCGTACGCGCGAGACCCTAGCATCGTGTGAACGTTTTAAGCAAGGCATAAAGAATCCGTATCGTGCGGAGGCTTTTCTTGGCGGCATCGGACTCCCGAAAGAGTCGAAAGGAGATGGTATGAAAGTTTGATGCAGACAAGGCAGCGATCAAAATTGCCGCAGATAAGACAAGGTCAGCCAAGGGTTCGCGCTATCGAGATTATTCTGACGTGAATTTTCACGCGAATTCTTCGACCATGTTCGTCCTATCGTAGAACCGCGGATTAGTATCGTGCGTGACGGCTCCGACCAGGGCTGCCTCAGCCGGCGCGACTGGCCGGTGCGAGTCTGAAGTTGTTAACGAAACTCATTATATTGCGGGGCTGCGCACGTTCGCCTCATCGCTCACCGGGCGAAACGGTCCACGCGGTCCGTATGGCCCGTCGGAGTGTCGCAGCGCTTGTGACCACAATCGTCTGGATCGTGTCGTGCGGGCCCGCCTTCGCGCATGCGATGAGCGCGTGCACGAACCCGATCGTCGCCTGTCCGTGCGCAATAAAGTTCGCCGGCGACTACGCCATTTCCGGCCCCGGTCTGATCGCCACTCCGCCCGGCGATTGCATCCATGTCAACGTTCCCGGCGTCATCCTGGATCTCGGGAGCACTACGCTCTCCACGTCGCCGGCAGGTTCAGCGAGCGTCGGCGTGCTGGTGACGGCTGACGCGGCGGGCGCGGTTGTCCGCGGCACTCTCGACGCGCCCGCGACGGTCACGGGGTTCGGCACCGGAATCGAAGTCGACGCACCTGGGGTGACGCTCGAGAACCTGGCCGCGCAGACCAACACGGTGGGAATCCAGATGCAGGGAGGGGCGGGATATGGCACCGCCCTCGCCGCGAATAACAGCGCACGCACCGGCATCCTGATCAACGGTCCCGCGCCGGGGCCTTACCTCGACGGCGTCAGCGTCGATGGCACGCTGGGCTTTGCGGGAATCGAACTCAGCGGCGTGCAGGTGCGCTTCTCGTCAACCTGACGGTCATGGGCAGCGCGACCTACGGCGTCTGGCTGCGCGCCTCTTCACGCAACGTGATCGCCAATTTCAGCGTGTCGCGCAACACCAACGCCGGAATCTATCTCGGATGCTTTCGCAGCGGCGGGCTGCTTGGCAAGGCCTGCACGGCCGACCCGCCGGTACCGCCGAGCAACGGCAACATTCTGGCTTCGGTGAACGATCCGAGCAGCGCCGACGGACCGAGCTAGCCCGATCAGGCCTACGGCATTGTGATCGCGGCTGGCAACGTGAACAACCGGATCGTCGGCGTCGAAGCATCGGGCAATGGCAACGGGAGTTTCGGCGTCGACGCGCTCGACGGCAATCCGAACTGCGCGGGCAATCTATGGAGCGGCAATCAGTTCGCGACCACGAGCCCGCCGGGCTGTATTCATTAGCCGGCGCGGGCGGGCGCTTCGCGCCTGATCGTCCGGCGGCGGTTGAGCAGCAACCTGTTCATCGGTACCGCCGTTACGATCATCGAGAGCGGCTCAGCGGCCGCGCAGGCGGTCGAGAATGATGCTCGCGGCCGCGCGCACCGACAGATGATTGTAGTTGCCCACGCCCCGAATTGCTTCGAGCGCGAGGTCGGCGCGCTCGCGCGCCGCCGGCGCGAGTCCGAAGCCGGTGCCCAAGATTATCAAAACCGGCGCCGCGTCCTTTTCCGCCATCCGCTCGCGCATCGCGCTGAAGCTTACGCCGTGCGCTTCGCGTGCCGAGGTGTGAATGATCGCCGGCCGCCGGCCCGCGGCGCGCTCGGCCGCGGCCACCGCCGCGTCGAGGTCGGGCACGATCTCGATCAGGTCGAGCGCCTCTAACCGGCGCGAGTCGAAGGCGCGGCCGTAGCCGATGCGCCAGTGATCGATCACGATGCGCGCGAACTCGCGCTGCTCGGCAACCGGATGGACGACGTAAAAGGCGTGCACGCCGAAGGTGCGAGAGGAGCGCGCGATATCGTGGAGGTCGAGCGAAGTGATGGCCGAGGTGATAATGCGGCCGTTGCGGTCGACGACCGGATGATGGAGCAGCGCGAGGAAGATCTCAGCCAAGGTGTGGTGCCCGACGAGCGTCAGGGGCGGCGGCGTTTGAGCAGGTCGGGGCGCCGGCGTGCGGTGCGCTTGAGCGCTTCGGCCTCGCGCCACGCGCGAATCTTCTGATGGTCGCCGCTCAGCAGCACCTCGGGCACGCGCATCCCGCGAAACTCCTCGGGGCGCGTGTAGTGAGGATATTCGAGCAGGCCGTCGGCGAACGACTCTTCCTCGAGCGACTCGGGATTGCCGAGCACGCCCGGCACCAGGCGGGCAACCGCCTCGGTCAGCACCATCGCGGGCAATTCGCCGCCGCTCAGCACGTAGTCGCCAATCGAGATTTCCTGGTCGACCGCGCTGCGCACGCGTTCGTCGACGCCCTCGTAGCGTCCTGCGATCAGCAGCAGCCCCGGCCGGCGCGCGCCGAGCTCGCGCACTATCGATTGGTCGAGCGGCTCGCCCTGCGGCGTCAGCAGCACGCGCCATAGTCCCGGATGCGCATCGAGCACGCTTTCGATCGCGGCGAAAAGCGGCTCCGGCCGCAGCACCATTCCGCTCCCGCCGCCGTATGGCGTATCGTCGACCTGCCGATGATTGCCGAGCCCGTGATCGCGAAGCGCATGGGCCTCGATCGTAAGCAGGCCGGCCTTGAGCGCGCGTCCGACCATCCCGGGCCAGTTGGCGGCGGCGAACAGTTCCGGGAAGAGCGTGATGACGTGGAATTCCATCGATTGGCGGCCGCTAGTCCAGGAGTCCCGGTACCGCTTCGATCGTAACTCGCCGCGCCTCGAGATCCATCGCCTTGACCACGTCGCTGATGACCGGCACCAGCACTTCGCGCTCGCCGTCGCGGACCACCCATACGTCGTGCGCGCCGGTCGCGATGATGTCCTCGATCGTGCCGAGGCGCCGCCCGTCGGTCAGGATCACTTCCGCGCCGGCGAGCTGGAAGTAATAGAACTCGCCCTCGCCAGGCGGCGGCAGGTCGGCGACGGCGACCATCACGGCGCCCCCGCGGAGTGCCTCGGCCGCGTCCGCATCGACGATACCCTCGAGCATGACCCTATGATTGCCGGCGCTGAGCGCGCTCGTGCCCAGGATTTTGAATTCGCGCCGTGCGCCGCCCGCGGTTTCGACAAACAGCCGCGCGACCGCACCGAGCGTGGTCGAAGCAGGGTCGTCCGTGCGCACGCGGATCGCGCCGTGCAGGCCGTGGCTGCCGGCTGCATAGCCGACACGCAACATCCCGTCGGCGGTCGCGCGCGCGAGCGGACGCTCGCGCTTGGCGCCCGCGGCCCCGACCGGCGCGGAGCGCCGGTCGTCTAGCAGGCGCGCTCGGCGATTGGCCATTCGATCGTAGCTTGCTTTTTTCGGGCGGACTACTTGTCTTCTATGATTTCAAGGACGACCTTGCGATTGGTCCGCGAGGCCACGGCGTTCAATATCGTCCGGATCGATTTAGCCGTGCGCCCCTGCTTGCCGATCACACGGCCCAGGTCTTCCTTCGCCACTCGCAGCTCAAGCACCGAGGCAGTATCGCCCTGGGTCTCCTTGACCTCTACCGCATCGGGGTTGTTGACCAATTGCTGCGCCAGGAACTGTACAAGCTCCTTCATGGCTGGCTCCTAGAGCGGAAGATTTAGGCAGTGCTGGCTGCTTGCACCATGAGCTTCCTTACCGTCGGGGAAGGCGTTGCGCCGGAGCCCATCCATCGTTCGGCCTGGTCCTTCTTCAGTGAGACCTTGGGCGGATCGAAAGACGGGTCATAGGTGCCGATCTCGGCAACACAGCGGCCGTCACGCGGCGAGCGGCTGTCCGCAACCACGATACGGTAGAAGGGTCTCTTGCGGCTGCCATGACGGCGCAAGCGGATCACAAGTGCCATAGACGGTTAAACTCTCCTGACGGGTATTCTAGCTCCCAATGCCCAGGCCGCGCATCATGCCCAGGGCCGACCCCTTGGTGAACTTTTTCATCATTTTGCGGGTCTGTTCGAACTGTTTGACAAAGCGGTTGACGTCCTGGACCGAGGTTCCGCTGCCGGCGGCGATGCGCGCGCGGCGCCGCCCGTTCAGCACCAGGTGGTTGTTGCGCTCCTGCACGGTCATCGAGTCGATGATCGCCTGGATCCGCATCAGCTCGCGCCGGGCTTCCTCGGAATCGGCCTGGCCGGCGATTTTTTTCAGTCCCGGAATCATCCCCAGCAGATCGCCGAGCGAACCCATCTTGCGCAGCGTCCTCAGCTGCTCGGCAAAGTCGCTGATGGTGAATTCGTTCTTCTTGAACTTGCGCTCGAGTTCCTTCGCCTTGGTCTGGTCGTAGCTCTGCTGCGCCTTCTCGATCAGCGTGAGCACGTCGCCCATTCCAAGAATGCGCGAGGCGAGGCGGTCGGGATGGAAAACCTCGAGCGCCGCGAGCTTTTCGCCGGTGCCGGCGAACAGGATCGGCGCGCCGGTGACCGCGCGCACCGAGAGCGCGGCGCCGCCGCGCGCGTCGCTGTCGAGCTTGGTCAGGACCACGCCGGAAATCTTGAGCTGATCGTGAAAGCCCTGCGCGACGTTGACCGCGTCCTGCCCGGTCATCGCGTCGGCGACGAGCAGGATCTGATGCGGCTGGACGGCGGTGCGCAGGCGCGCGAGCTCGTCCATCAGCTCCTCGTCGATCTGCAGGCGGCCCGCGGTATCGAAGATGATGGCGTCGTAACCGGCGGTTTCGGCGCGGGCGAGCGCGCGGCTGCCGATTTCGATCGGGTCTTCAGTCTCGCGCGTCTCCAGTACCGCAACTCCAATCTGCGCGCCGAGCACACGCAACTGCTCCATCGCGGCCGGCCGCCTGACGTCGGTCGAGACCAGCAGCGGATGACGCTTGCGCTCGTCCTTGAGAAAGCGCGCGAGCTTCGCCGAGGAAGTGGTTTTGCCCGAGCCCTGCAGCCCGACCATCATGATTTTGACCGGCGGCTTGACCTTGAGGTCGAGCTCGCGGGTGCTGCCGCCCATCATCTCGCGCAGTTCGATCGCGACGAAGCGAATGAAGTGCTGCTCGGGCGTCAGCGACGCCATCACTTCCTGGCCGAGCGCCTTGTGCTTGACGTGATCGATGAAATCGCGGACGACGCGGATATTGACGTCGGCCTCGAGCAGCGCGAGCCGGACCTCGCGCAGCGCTTCTTCGATATTGCGCTCGGTGACCCGGCCCTGGCCTCTGAGTCTCTTGAAGACTCCTTCGAGGCGATCGCTTAACGTGTCAAACATGGAGCAGGGTGATGAGACGCCGTCGGCGGAGTTGGGTTTGCAGCGATGTACCGGCCCGGATGATCAAAGTTAGGCGAGCGTCCGGCCCAAGTCAACAAAAGCGCTAAAAACATGGCTTCGCAGGGGCGTTTTCCGCGTGGTCTCGGCGTGGCAGGTTTGGGCTCCAGGAAGCGCCTGTAATCGTATGCTGGGGGCAGCGCGAGCATCGCGGAGGCTAAACTCGCGCGGCCCCAGGTGCTCCGAGGTAGCGGGCCGAGGACCGCAGATTGGTCCCGCCTCCATCGGGGCGCCCGTCGATGGAGCGCGCGTGACTCAGTTCTGTCCGGCATTCCACAGATGCCGCCACCATGGCTGCGGGCGATCTTCGGGACTAAGTCCCGCCTCCCGCAGCACGCTCGCAAGGTCCCATCCGGTAAGATCGGCGAGCGTGGCGGCCTCGGCTTCATGCCGGCGCCGGAGCTCCGCGAAGTAGGCCGGCGCGGCCGAGCATGAGTCGGACGATCCGGTCCATGGATGCCGGATCACGTACCGGGCCTGGAAATTCTCCTGGTCCTGCGTCTGCTGGAAGGCGAGGTCTTCGGGGAAGGTATCGGCCGAATAGCGGACGTGCAGCCGGGTCAGGATCACTTGTGCCGGGCCCGGCGCGGGGATCGGGAAAATCCGCGACGTCCCCGGGTTGATCATCGGCATCCTCGGTTGCGGCACGGCTTGCGGTCCGTCGTCGAGCCAGAAGACGCCGAGCTGGCGCAGTTCGTCGCGGCTGAGCGGCGGCGCCGCGCACGGATCGCAAAACGACATGTTCCACACGTATTCGGTGAACACGGTGCGCATCTCGTCCCGTTTGACCTGCTGGTCGAACGCCGCCTGGTAGAACTTGTCGAACTTGTTCTGCACGAACTCCGGCACGTCCATCCCGCTCGCCATCTTGACCGTGCGATAGTTGGTGGTCTCGACGCGTCCCTCGCTCGAGAGCGCATACACGATCAGGTCCTGCGGGCCGTTCGCATTAATCATCCCCAGCCGAATCGGCAGCATGAACTTCGGCGACTCGAAGGCGAACTGGATCGGGCGCAGGTAGCTGAGCCCGGTGCGCTGATGCTCCTTGAGATTGACCCGCGCGACGAAAAACTTCATCCCCTGCCGGATGTAAGGCGCGAGCGCGGCATTGAGCCCCTGCGGAATGTTGTAACCGCTTTGGCGCAGCCAGGTCTCGAGGCCGTCCGATTGCGTCGCCGAGAGAATCACGATGTCGTACTCGCCGACCGTGTACTGCTCCTCGATCGTCACGCCGAGCGCCTTGGCGTCCTTGCGCGCGGCGGCCATGTCGAAGGCCATCCCGGCCACCGCCGCGGCGTGGTTTTGCAGGTTCATCTCCGACATCGGCAGCGCGCACGGGCTGGGGTCGTAGTATTCGACGAGGCGCGGCGCGCTGTAGCTGTCGATTCGCTGGAACAGCTCGCGGTTTCCGATATGGATCTGCCCCTGCTGCAGGACCACCGGCACCGGGATGACCAGCGCGAATTGCTCGGGTTCGCCCTGGTAGTCGTTCATGAGGCTCAGCACGGTGCGATCGCCGTCGCGCACCATCACGACCTGCGAAGCATGATTGTAAAGCTGCGCGTCGGCGCGGCCGACGTAAAAGCCGCAGAACGCCCTGGCCTCGGCCGGTGGCCATAGCGCCAGCGCCGCCGCGGCCGCGAGCAGGACCATCACCGCCCTACGCGGCGCCGGTCTCAGTCCGATAAACCTTGATGCGATAAGTCTTGATGCGATAAGTCTTGCGGCGATACGTCGAAGTCCCGTTTGAGACCGCGGCTGATTTGCGGATACGATCCGGCCCATTGATACCTCGTCTGTCGGTGATGTTTTCGTTTGCATGATGCCCTCGTTCGCCATGATGCCTTCTTTCGCCATGATGCTCTCGCCCGCATTGATCACTGCGTTTTCATTGATGCCCTCGTTTGCATTGAGGCGTCCGTGCAAGGACGTCCAATCGAATTTGGGCGCCGGCCAGATCGCGTCCCACACCGCGACCATCGGAGCCGCGACGAAGAGCGCCCACAGCACCGCATTGGTGCGAAAGAGCCCGAAGCCCCAGGCGTAGGCGATCGCCGCGACCAGCGCGGCGTGGGCGGCGCGGCCACGCGGATGGCTCGGCGTGGTGATCGGATCGGAAATCATGAAGAACGCGAATAGCAGCAGCGCGCCCGAGCCAAGCTGATGCGTCCAGACCGCCCATCGCTGGCCGAGCCAGGCGACGCGCGCGGCCAGCGCGCCGAGGTAGAAGCCGAGGAACATCCAGCTTATGTCCGCGCGACGCGCGCGGCTCGTAACCGTCGCGCCCAGCACCACCAGCCATCCCGCGAGTGCGACATCGCTGCCCCATTGGCCGGGCGAAACCCATGCGCCTGGCAAGGTCAACAGCGCGACCGCGACGCCGAAATTGGCCGGGTTGAACAGATGCCTTCCGCGTACGCGCAGGAGGAACTTCGACGCTATCGCAAGCGCGGCGGCCGCAGGCTGCGCCCACAGGTTGTCCGCGCGCAAAAGCAGCGTGAGGCTAAGCGCCGTGATCGTGGCGCTGAGCAGGGTCGGCGCGGCTTTGCGCGTGAGCCGGTCGAACAATCGCTGCGCGCCAAGCGCGGCGGCGAAAGTCAGCGCGATTTGCGCCGGACGGAGGCAGAAGTCGCGAAAGCAGGCGCCGGCCAGAAGGAGCGAGCCTAAAAACGCGATCTGCAAAACCCGCGGATCGCGCGTAACTATCGCCCGCGCGCGGGCGAAGAGCGCAAATCGCGGCGCTAGCCGGGGAACCGAATCATCGGCAATAGCGATCGCGTGTGGTCCCATGTCCTCCGTTTCTCGGTACTTGGAACGGAGGAGGACACGATCGTTTGCAGGATTTTTTTGGACGGGTTTTTACGGCGGCCGGATTCAGGCCCTGGCCCCGATAAAACCTTCAGCCCCGTCGGCGCCCCGGAGGGCGGGTCAGTTGACCTTCTGCCAGTTGCTGCCGCCGTCGAAGGTGCTGTAGGTCGCGCCGCTTGCGGTAAAGATAGTCGCGACGTCCTTGCCGGGGGCGGTGATTCCGATCACGTCCGAGGTGGTCGGCGAGCTGATCTGCGTCCAATGCGTGCCGTCGGTGGTTTGCAGGATCACGCCCTTGCGCCCGACCGCCCAGCATACCGTGTTCGAGGGCGCGACACCCGCGAGCAATTCCGCCTGCACGCCGGTGTATTGCGGAGCCCAGCTCTTGCGATCGTGGGTTCCATAAATAACCCCGTCGCTCTGCAACGACCAGAAAGCGGAATGATCCGCCGACGAAACCAGGACGGCGTGCGGTGCGACCGGGATGCCGGGAGCGATTCTTGCGGCCGCAGGTGCAATAACCGCAGGGCGCTCGGCCATCGCGATTTCATTACCCGCGCGGGTGTTGCCTACCGACGGTTGCGGCCGCGGCTGCGGGGGCAGGTTTTCAGCTCGCAGCATAGCCGTCGATTGCGGCGCCGCTTCGGTTGCGGGGGCCGAGGACGCGAGAGCCGATTTGGCCTGCGCCTCGCGCCGCGCCTCGTCCATCCGGCGCTTCAGATCGGCGTCGCGTTGCGCCTGCTCCGCCTTGCGCGCAACTTCCGCGCGCCGCGCCAGCTCAGCTTTCCTGGCGGCTTCGGCCTGACGGGCAGCCTGCGCCTCCTGTGCCGCTTTTGCTTTCCGAGCCGCATCGGCCTGCTGGGCGGCTTGCGCCTGCCGCTTGGCTTCCGCCTCTTGTGCCGCTTTCGCCTGTCGTGCAGTTTCCGCTTGCCGCGCCGCTTCGACCTGACGCGCCGCCTCTTCCTGCCGGGCCAGTTCTGCGGCGTGCTGCGCCTTGGCGAGTTGCGCCTTTGCCAGTTCCTGTTGCGCCAGCTGATCCTGCGTGAGCTGTTTCGGCGCTTGCTGCCCTGTCTTTAGCGCCGGGGCATTGGCGCCACTGGCCGGGAGTCCCGCCGCGGCGCTTTGAGCCGCGGCCTTTGCGGCAGACTCGGAAGCAGGCGTCGCCGATGCCTTGTCCGCAACTATTGCCGCCGTTCCGGCCGCGGCGATTGTGCTGGCGGCGACGGCCGCGGCGTCCTTGCCCGCCGATGGTTGCACCGCGGCCGATGTCGGGGGTGTCGCAGGCGGGACCGCAGCGGGCGCAGGCGCGGAGGTCCCAGACGTTGCCGCGGGCGGCAGGGGCGTTACGGCGAGCGCGCCGAGCGCGGCGGCCGCTTGCGCGGCCGCTTCGGAGCCGACTCCATTGCGGTTATTGTCCGTCGGCGGCGCTGCCGACAGAGTTTCCTGTTGCGGCGCTTCGCCGGCTGAGGACGCGTTGGAAGACTGCTGCGCCGTCGATTGCGGTGTTGTTCCGGCGATGCCGCCGACGACGCTGCCGGCCATCCGCCCATTCGTTTTATCTGCCGCGAGCGGGGGACTTAGTGCTGCCGCCGCGGGAGCGTGCCCCGTCTTTGGCGCGGCCGCCTGGGCGCGGGTCAGCGATTTTTTATCCAGCGTGTTGTCATTGAGCGCCAACTCGGCGTCGCTCGGCGGTGAAGACCCTGGATGCGCCTTGTGACGATGAGGCCGCGCGGGCGCCGGGCTCATGGCGGCTACCTGCTCGCTCTTGCGCCCGTAGGTCTTCTGGTAGACGCGCATCCCGGCGACCACGCCAACCGCGAGCATAGCGGTGACCGCCGCGGAGACTCCGGCGATCCGCCATGCGAGGCTGATTTGGAACCATCGCTGGCGGTCGCCTGGCGACTCGGCCGCCGCTCTGCGTGCTGCGGCGGCAGCGAAGGCGCCCGCCTCGGAAGTGCTATCGAGCGTCGGCGCCGCGCGCAGCAGCGCGGCGAGCGTGCCCTGGCATCTCGCGCACCCGGAGAAGTGGTCCTCCAGGCGCGCGCGTTCGACCCGGCTGAGCGCGTATTCGTAGTACGACGCGATCGCGTCGGCGGAGGGGCACTCGGCGCTTGAGGGGGCGCCGTCCTCCTCGTCGCCGGAGCCGCGCGAGGCGGCAAGGGCGACCCTTACCGCGGCCGCAAACCGATCGTCTAAATCTTCGAGAGCCAAGCCCCAACTCCCTCTTGCCGGAAAATCCCGCGAATCGCACCTACCCCGATAATTGGAACGGGCCGGCATCAAAAACGTGCAGCGTGCGCCGCATCATTTTGACTCCGAAAGCGCGCGTCCCAGGTCGAACGGCCACTGTTCCGATGCGTAATCATAACACAGGCGGATTTGTTCTTCGCTCAAATGCTGCTCGCGGCGCAACCATCTCTCCACACGCCGCTTGAGCTCGCTGCGGGTCTGCTGCAGCCTGCGCGACACGCTGGAGGGATGCTCGTTCAGGACCCGGGCGATCTCTCTCAGTGTGAGGCTTTCCAGGTAGTAGTAGCCTAGGCGCAGCCGGTCGCGCGGCTCGAGCGCGGCGAGCGCCTCGCTGAGCGCCATGCTGAGCGCGCTCACGTAGCGGGCGCGATCGGGGTCAGACGGATCTCCCTCCGTCGCAGGCTCGTTCGGACGGCTCTCCAGCGGCCTGGTCCGGGCTGCCAGGCGCGTCAAATCAACGAAGCGGCGCGCCAGCACCGCGTGCAGCCAGGTCGCGAGCGCGCTGCGCCCGCCATAGTAAGCCAGCAGCGAGCGGCGCTCCTCTGAGCGCGGGTTGGCGCCGTAGAGGTCCGCCCACAGCGAATCAGCAAGCTCACGCGCCGCGGCCTCGTCGCGGGTAAGCGTATGCGCCGCGGCATAGAGCACGGGTCGGTACTTTTCGATGAAGCCCTCCCACGCGCGCTCGTCGCCATTGGCGCAGGCGCACGCGAGCACCAGGTCGTCGGCGCGCAGCGCATCGAGGTATTCGTCGATCGCGGCCGGCTGGGCGTCGGCATTCCAGGAGTGCACGCTGCGGTAGAGCGCCGTGCCGAGGTCGGCCGGGCTGAGCCCGAAGGCATCGGCGCTGCCGCGCCGATGCAGGCGCAGGATCGCCTGGGCGTGCGAGATCAGGAATTCGGCTAGCGGATCAGTCGGCATCATGGACCGCCGCGGCGTGTTCGGGGCGCCGCACGCGGTTTAAGCAGGTATAGCGAAAAGCGGCGGGATGCCGAAGCTGTAACGAAGGGCGGAGCGCAGAAGCGAAGAAAGAAGCTCGCCTAGGCGGCGGGACGGTCGAGCGAACGGTACCGGATCGCCTCGCTTACGTGGCGCGCCTCGATCGGTTTGCCGCCGTCGAGGTCGGCGCAGGTCCGCGCGACCTTCAGGATGCGCGTGTTGGCGCGCGCGCTCAGCCCCAGCCGGTTGATCGCGAGCTCGAGCAACCGCTCGCCCGCGGCCTCGACCTGGCAATGCTGATGCAGCTCGCGCGCGCCCATCTGCGCATTGCAGAAGATCCGCGTGCCCGCGTAGCGCGCGAGCTGCACCCCGCGGGCGGCGTTGACCCGTTCGCGAATCGCCGCCGAGGTCTCGCCCGGAGTGCGCGCGGTCAACTCGCGATACTTGACCGCGGGAACCTCGACGTGGATGTCGATCCGGTCGAGCAGCGGGCCCGAGATGCGCGATCGGTAGCGCTGAATCATCAGCGGCGCGCAGGTGCATTCGCGCTGGCTGTCGGTGAAAAAGCCGCACGGGCAGGGATTCATCGCGGCGACCAGCATCACGCTCGCCGGAAACGTCATCGTGCCCATGACCCGCGCGATGGTGATGCGATGGTCCTCGAGCGGCTGGCGCAGGACCTCGATCACGTTCTTGCGAAACTCGGGCAGTTCGTCGAGGAAGAGCACGCCGTTGTGCGCGAGGCTGACTTCGCCCGGGCGCGGCACCGTGCCGCCGCCAATCAGACCGGCGTCGGAGATGGTGTGATGCGGGGCGCGGAAAGGCCGCGTCGCGATTAGCGCCCGACCGTCCATCAGGCCCGCCACGCTGTGCACCTTGGAGGTTTCGATCGCCTCGTCGAAGGTCGTGGCTGGCAGGATCGTCGGCAGCCGCTTGGCCAGCATCGTCTTGCCCGACCCCGGTGGCCCGACCATCAGGACGTTATGGCCGCCGGCGGCGGCGACCTCGAGGGCGCGCTTGGCCTGCTCCTGCCCGCGCACCTCGCTGAAGTCGACGTCGTAGCAGCTTGCCGCGACGAACAGGTCGTCGACGTTGGAGGAGTAGGGCTCGAGCTCGCGCAGTCCCTCGAGGAAATCGACCGCCTCGCGGAGCGTTTCGACTCCCAGCACCGCCGTGCCGTTGCTGGCGACCGAGGCCTCGGCGGCGTTTTCGCGCGGCAGGATGATGCCGGCGTAATGTTTTGCGCGCGCCAGCAGCGCGCTCGGCAATGCGCCGCGGATTCCCTTGATCCGGCCGTCGAGCGCAAGCTCGCCCTGGATCAGATGGCTGCGCATCCGTTCGGTGTTGAGCGCGCCGCGGCGGCGGCCAGAATCGCGAGCGCGATCGGGAGATCGAACCACGAGCCTTCCTTGCGGGTGTCGGCGGGCGCGAGATTGATCGACATCTTGCGGTTGGGAAACTCGTAACCGGAATTTCTGATCGCCGCCTTGACCCGTTCCTGCGACTCGCGCACCGCGCCCTCGGCGAGGCCGACGGTTTTGAGCTGCGGCATCCCGCCCGAGATGTCGACCTCGACTTCGACCGGGAACGCGTCCACCCCGGCAAGCGCGCTTGAGAGAACGCTGGCTGACACTGGCCGCTATACGCTCCGTCGCTGTTTCATCGCTTTTTTCAGCCGGAGCAACAGCGATACCTAATACATGCTGATGACGACGCGGGTGCAATAGCGCTTTCGGCCACTGCGCGAGCGAGTTGGTGCATTTGCACCGGCGCGCTATTTTTTTACGGGTTTCACGCCGACAGGTCCGCCGCTGCGAACCGCCTGGGCGGCCGCAGGAGGATGTCACCGAGATCAACCCCAGACCACGCCCTCTGCGATCAATTCCGCCCGCTCGGCGCGGCTTAGCCCCAAAAGCTCGCCCAGGATGTAGTCGTTATCCTCGCCGACCTCGGGCGCCACGCTGCGGATCGATCCCGGCGTCGCCGAAAGACGCATCGGCACGCCCGTCACGCGAGTCGATGAGCCGTCGGGAAGTTTGACCGGCGCATAGAAGCCGCGCTCGGTGAGGTGCGGATCGGCGGCGAGGTCGGCGCCGTTGAGCGCGACGCCGGCGGCGACGCCCGCCTCCTGCAGCAGGGCCATCGCGGCCTCGGCGTCAACCGTCGCAGCCCATCGCGCGATCTCGGCGTCGAGTTCTGCGTGACTGCGCATCCGGAGGAACAGCGTGCGGAACCTCGGCTCAGCGGTCCACGCCGGATTGCCGAGCGCGCGCGCGAAACGCTCCCACTCGCCTTGCGAGCGCACTGAGATCGCGATCCAGCGATCGTCGTCGCTGCGGCGAGGACGGCATCGATAGACCCCGTGCGGCGCGGCCGGCCCCTCCTGCGAACGCCACGCCGGCGTCTCCTGGGTGCGGCCGTTGACCGCGATATCGAGCAGCGCCGGTCCGGCAAGGCTCGCCAGCGCCTCGAATTGCGAAAGATCGACGAACTGGCCGCGCCCGGTGCGTCTGCGATGCCATAGCGCGATCAGCGCCGCGAGCGCGCCGCTGTAGCCGCCGGCCATGTCGGCGTACGAGTAGCCGTAACCGACGGGATCGCCGCGCGCGTCGGCCATCATCCGCGTGAATCCGGCCAGGGCCTGCAGCGTCGGCCCATAGCTTACGTAGTTGCTTCGCGGCCCCGTGTGTCCCAGCCCCGACATGCTGATGCTTATGATGTCGGGCTTGATCTTCGCGAGGCTCGCATAGTCCAGCCCCCACATCCGCATCACGCGCGCCGAAAAATTGTCCATCACCAGATCGCTCATCGCTGCGAGCCGGCGTGCGAGTTCGATACCGCGCGGCCTGGTCATGTTGATTGCCGCCGAGCGCTTGTTGCGATGCAGGTCGCCTTGCAGTCCGATCCGCCGCGGGCCGAGCACGCTCATCGTATTTTCGTCGCCGCGCTCGACCTTGATCACCTCGGCGCCCTGGTCGGCGAGAATCCGCGTGGCGACCGGACCCGCGACGACCCAGGTGAAGTCGAGGATGCGCACGCCCGCAAGCGCCATCGGAGCCATCGTCAGATCACTCCCTGCGCGGCCAGCGCGGCGAGCTCGTCGGCGCCAAGGCCAAGCTCACCGCCCAGGATTTCGCCGGTATGCTCGCCGGCGAGCGGCGGGCGGCGCGTCACACGCCACGGCGATCCGGTGAAGAGGTATGGCGCGCCGGGATAGCGGAAGGTGCGGCCGAGTTCGGGATGCTCGACCTCGTGGAAGTAGCCGCGCGCGAGAAGTTGCTCGTCCCCGAAGAGATCCTCGGGGTTGCGCACCGAGGCGTACGGCAGGCGCAGCAGCTGCGCGCGTTCCAGCAATTCATCGCGCGCGTAGTCCTTGACCCATTCGTCGAGAACGTCGAACAGACGCTCGGCGTCCTGGCGCCGCTTGCCCACCTCTTCCCACTCGGGAGCGGTGAGGTCGTCGCCGAAGTTGCGCGCCTTGCCGTCGCCGTTGACCCACTCGACCAGCGAGGTCCAGTCGCCGAGCGTGCAATGCATCACGTACCCGTCGCGGCATCGCCCGACCCGGAAGAAACGGCTCCAGTGCAGGGTGCCGCGGCGCCGTTCGATCTCGCCCGTTCCGAAGAAACTCGGTGCGACGTGCTCGACCGCCGCCGCCGTCGCTTCCTGCATGCTGAGGTCGATCCATTGGCCCTGGCCCGAAGAGTCGCGCGCGAGTAGCGCGCACATCGTGGCAATCGCAGCGT
Organism: Candidatus Binataceae bacterium; assembly: GCA_035500095.1. Lineage (NCBI taxonomy): Bacteria > Candidatus Binatota > Binatia (SeqCode) > Binatales (SeqCode) > Binataceae (SeqCode) > Binataceae bacterium (SeqCode). Next base: position 81,029 of record DATJXN010000022.1, on the reverse strand, counting down.
AGTACGACGCCGAGTGATACGCCTGCAGGCCGAACGGGCGCACCGGCGCGGCGTCCGGAAAGCCGTTGACATAAAGCATCCCCGATAGCGCGGTCAGCACGCTGTCGTCGGCCTCGTAAGAGCGGTACGGGCCGCCTTGACCGAAAGGCGCAATCGAACATAACCCCAGCGCCGGGTTGAGCGCGTGAAGCACCTCCCATCCAAGGCCCATCCGCGCCATCTCGCCCGGCCGGAAGCTTTCGATCACGACGTCGGCGCCCTCGGCCAGACGGCGCATCAGCGCTGCACCCTCGGGATGGTTAAGGTCGAGCGTAAGCGAGCGCTTGTTGAGGTTGTAGAACCAGAAGAAGAGGCTGCGGTCGCGATGCGGCCGGTCGTCGACGAAAGGTCCGATTCGGCGCGCTGCGTCGCCGCCGGGCGGTTCGACCTTGATGACGTCGGCGCCCATGTCGGCCAGCAGGCGGGCGCACAGATGGCCCTTGAGATCGGTCAGGTCGAGGACGCGCAGGCCGGCCAGCGCGCCGTTCTCGTTCATTTGTCCGCCTTGATTGGCGCTCGCGCGAGTCCTTCGATTTCGATCGGACCCTTGCCGAGTTCGAACGGACCAAGGTCGCGCGTCGGTCTGATTTCCTTGACTACCTCACCGCTCGGACCTGTACGCCGGCCGCCGCGTGCGCGGATCGTCTCGAACGTGTCCGGGTTGACCCATCGCACGCCGAACACGCAGGGCTTGGCCTGACCGTCCTCTTCCACGGGTTCTAGGGTCTGACCGGTATGGTCGAAAAAGGTGACTTTTCTAAGTGCCATGGTAACCCGCGCGAGGCCAAAAAGTAGCCGGGACTTTGGGAAAACCGATGATAGGGGAGCGGGATTTCGTTTTCAAACGGTGCTGTAGATTTAGCTTGATGCCTGCCGAATGCGCGATAATTAGCGAGAGACTGCCAGAGCGGGCTAAGAATATGACAGCAATCAACAGACGCCTAAAAGTTGCAAATATCTACAAGTTTCTATCGACCCCGCGCTGCGCCAGCTATAAGATTCGTTCTAGACAGTCACTGTCGTCATGACGGAGAGCGGGGGCCCATGGCAGACAATCCAGGTTTCAGAGTTGACAGGCTCGGTACTGTCGACGCCCGGCTTGGCGACAAGGGCGTCGATCGTATCTTCACGATTCTCGACTACCCGTGGATCGCTATCTGGATGAGCCCGCGCGAGACGATCAAAAAGATCGTCAGCCGCGATCCGACCAGCCAGGTGATCATGCTGGGTGCGCTGGCCGGTGGGTTGTCGCTGACCAATTTCTTTCTCGCGATGGCACTTTCCCCCGTCGCTCCCGCACATTCGCAGCTGAATGCGTACCTGCCGATCGTGACGCTGGCGAGCCCGTTTCTCGGCGCAGCGATCGGAGTGTTAACGCTCTATATAAACGCATTCCTGCTGGACTGGAGCGGGCGCACGCTCGGCGGCGCCGGTAACGCGGTTACGGTGCGGGCGGCGGTGGCGTGGTCCTCGGTCCCGATAATCTGTCTTTCCGCCGTGACGTTGCTGCTCCTGCTGGGCACCGGCACCTGGAATGCGCTAGGCCTCTCGATGCCCGACCCCAATGCCGCCGCCGAGGCGCTTGCAGCCGCGAAGAACCCTTTCACGGTGACGCGCGGCATCGAAGCGATCATCTCGATCTGGTCGTTCATCCTGATGCTCAACGGCGTGGCCGAGGTGCATCGTTTCTCGCTCTGGCGCGCGCTGGGAGCGGCCGTGCTGCCGTCGGTCATCCTTGGCGGGATTACGTTTGTGGCGTTCGTTACATTCGTGGTCGCCTGATGACCTGGGGATGACCTCTCCTCCGCTCGCCTCGCACTGCCGTTTGCGGTTGGCCAGCGCGATCCTGAGCTGCGGCTCTTCTGCTCGCGGCCGCGGGTAACGCGCGGGCCGCGATCAAAACCGCGTAGCGGCGCCGAGGTCAACGGCGTCGTCAGCTTTCATGGCCATTACGACACCAACGCGCTCGCCTATAAGGCCGAAGCGGACCATCGCTCATGGCAGGCGATGAAAGATTTCTTCCGGGTAATTTTCAGATAATTCGGCCGTGAGGCATCGCAACGGACCCGCTCGGCCCAGCCAACGCGCACTCGCACGCGCCCATCGGTTGCGTTAATCTCTGGCGCGGCTCCCGTCGCGGCGCGCGGCCGATGACGACGACCTGATAGAATATGCTGATACGTGGAGGGGCCGGCGCCCTGACTTTCGACGCCGGCCGTTTTGCCTGTGGCCGAGACCGAGCACAAAACAACCGACTACAAGAACACTCTGAAGCTTCCCAGGACGGACTTCCCGATGAAGGCGAATCTGCCCAAACGGGAGCCCGAGATGCTCAAGCGATGGGAGGAAATCCGGCTTTACGAAACCCTGCTCGCCGCGCGCAAGGACGCGACCGCCTGGGTTCTGCACGACGGGCCGCCATACGCCAATGGCCGCGTGCACATGGGCACCGCGCTCAACAAGGTGCTGAAGGACTTCGTCGTGCGCTCGCGCGCGATGATGGGGTTCCGGACGCCGTTCGTGCCCGGATGGGACTGCCACGGCATGCCGATCGAGTTCAAGGTCTCGCGCGACCTCGGCGAGAGAGCGCGCGCGCTGCCCAAGCTCGAGCTGAGAAGGCTTTGTCGGATCGAGGCCGAGAAGTGGATCGACCTCCAGCGCAAAGACTTCATGCGCCTGGGATGCATCGGCGACTGGTTCCATCCGTACATAACGATGGATCCTGCGTACGACGCCGCCGAGATCGGCGTGCTCCGCAACCTGGTCGAGCGCGGCTACGTCTATCGCGGACTGCGCCCGGTGCACTGGTGCTTTAACGACCGCACGGCCCTGGCCGAGGCCGAGGTCGAGTACCGCGAGCACGTGTCGCCGTCCATTTATGTCGCGTTCGCTTTTAACGCGAACCTGCCCGACGCGGCGCCGCTCGCCGCCGGCGCCTCGGATCGGGCGGAGCTCGCCGCCGCGCACAAGGCGGGGAAGCTCTTTGCGGTGGTCTGGACCACCACGCCGTGGACGCTCCCTGCCAACCTGGGAATCAGCCTCAATCCGACGTTCGAGTACGTCGCGATCAAGACCAGCGATCGTTACTACGTGGTCGAGGCGCGGCTGGCCGAGGCGGTCGCAAAAGAATGTTCGCTAACGATCGAAAGAACGGTCGCGCTCGATCGCGAGGCGCTCAAGGCGCTCGACGGACAGGATATTTTTCGCCATCCGTTTATCGACCGCGACGTAAAACTGATGTACGGCGACCATGTCACCGCCGATGCCGGCACTGGCCTCGTTCATACCGCGCCCGGACACGGCTACGAAGACTTCGTGGTCGGCTCGCAGTACGGGCTCAAGCCGTTTACGCCCGTCGATACGGCCGGCAACTTCACCGCGGAGGCCGGCGAGTGGGCGGGTCAGAATGTTTTCAAGGCCAACGATTCGATTGTCGCCAGACTCGGCGCAGCCGGCGCCTTGCTCCATTCGCACAAGTTCTCGCATAGCTATCCGCATTGCTGGCGCTGCAAGAATCCGCTGATTTTCCTCGCCGCCGAGCAATGGTTCATGCGGATCGATCACGACGGACTGCGCACGCGAGTGATCGAGGAAATCGACGCCGTCCAATGGATCCCCCTGTGGTCGCGCGACCGGATCCGCAACATGACCGAGACCCGGCCCGACTGGTGCCTCTCGCGCCAGCGCGCGTGGGGCGTGCCCATTCCGGCGCTCCGATGCGCCGCGTGTGGCCACGTCGGCCTGTACGACGAAGTGATGGCCGCGGCCGAGCGAATCTTCGAACGCGAGGGTTCGGACGCATGGTTCAATCGCCCGGCGCGTGACTTTCTCCCGCCGGGACTCAAGTGCGAGAAATGCGAGGGCGCGTCGTTCGAGAAAGAGGAGGACGTGCTCGACGTATGGTTCGATTCGGGCTCTTCGCAGGCCGCGGTGCTGGGCAAGCGCCCCGAGCTGACCTGGCCCGCCGACGCCTACCTCGAAGCGGTCGAGCAGGCGCGCGGATGGTTCGGATCGTCACTCGCCTGCGCGGTCGCCGAGCGCGGCCATGCGCCCTTTCGCACCGTTATCAGCCATGGGCTCACGGTCGACGAGCAGGGACGCAAGATGTCGAAGTCGCTCGGCAACTCCGAGGACGCGGCCGACGCGGTGAACCGGATTGGCGCCGACGTGCTGCGCCTGGTGTACGCCTCGCTCGACTACACCACCGAAATCGCGCTTGGCGACACGGTTTACACGGCGGTCGCGGAAGCGTACCGCAAGATTCGCAACACCTGCCGCTATATCCTCGGCAACCTTGCCGACTTCGATCCGGCCCGCGACGCGGTGGCGCTCGATCGGATGACCGGGTTCGACCGCTATATCCTGGCCCGCACCGAGCGGCTCAAAGCAGACGTGCGTAGCGCGTTTGAGGAGTACGATTTCCAGGCCGCCTACCACGCAGTAATCAATTTCGTCGTCGTCGATCTGAGCTCGCTCTATATCGACGTCTCGCGCGACCGGCTGTATTGCGCCGCCGGAGCTTCGCCCGAGCGCCGTTCGGTGCAAACCGCGCTCTATCATGTGCTCGACGCGCTGGTGCGGATGCTCGCAACGCTCGTCCCTTTCACCGCCGACGAAATTTATTCGCACATGCCAGGAGAGCGCGCGGCGAGCGTCCATCTGCTGACGCTTGCGCCGGCCAATCCCGAATGGCGCGACGAAGCGTTCGAGAAACGATGGAAATTTCTGCTGGAAGCTCGAGAACAGGCTCTGAAGCTCCTTGAGACAATGCGCCAGAACCAAGAAATAGGGGCACCGCTGGAAGCGGCATTGCAGGTCTTTAGTCAAGTAAAGGCAGACGCCACCACGGAAATGCCTTTAATACATTCGTTTCCTCGCGAAGACATGGAGCTGTTGAAAGAGCTTTTTATTGTCTCAAAGGTCGATCTTCTCGAAGAGAAGGAAGCTCGGCAATATTTGGAACACGCAGACGGACTTGAAGACTTTCATATCGATCACCGCTTCGTGCGCCATAAGCCTCCGCTGGTGCTGGTCGGGCGCCGCGCGCCGGGACGCAAGTGCCAGCGCTGCTGGATGTACTTTGACGACGATTCCGGCTCCGACCTGGACCCGCGCTGCCGCGCGGTAGTGCAGGCGCTCGGCGCGTGACGACCGCGCTGCCCGAAGGGCCGGCGCAAACCGCGCGGCGCGCCCGCGCGGCGACGGATTGGCGCCGGTTCGCTGCGATGCTCGGGCTTGTCGCGCTGCCGGTCTTCTTGCTCGACCAGTTGGTCAAAGTTTACATCGTCAGGCATCTGCAGCTTTTCGAGCAGATCGACGTCGTGCCGCACTGGCTTGCGATCACTTACACTCTGAATTCGGGCGCCGCATTCAGCCTGTTTGCGACCCTGGGACCGGCTGTCCGCGGGATTATCCTCGACGGGCTCGCCGCGGCGGCGGTGGTGGTGCTCGGTGTGCTGCTCGCGCGCGGCGCGCGCCCCCCGATTGTGTCAGCGGCCTTTGCGCTGATCTTGGGCGGCGCGGCCGGCAATCTGCTCGATCGCGTCGTGCGCGGGCGCGTCGTCGATTTCATCTACGTTCATTACTACTCGTGGAGCTACCCGGTCTTTAATCTCGCCGACAGCGCCATCACGATCGGAGTCGCGATCATCCTGCTCCACTCGATGTTCGCAGACGACGCCGACGCCTGAGTGCCGCCGCCGAATGCGCCCGCGCCGCGGCTTTGCCCGCGCATTTGACCAATACGCGACGCTGACGCTAGGTTTGCGATAATCCGTCCGGCGCCGCGCGCCGGCATGGAGCGGAGGGTGCGATCATGAAAACGATCAACACCGTTACCGGAACTACTACGCCGGACAAGCTCGGTACCACGCTGATGCACGAGCATCTGATGGTCGGATGGGGCGGATGGGAACTGGACTGCACTGCTCCGCGCTTCGAGCGCAAGCAGGCGCTCAAGTTCGCCACCGAGCGGCTCAAGGAATTGCGCGACCTCGGACTCGGTACCTTCCTCGATCCGTGCCCGATGGACATCGGACGCGACGTCAACTTCATGGCCGAGGCCGCCGGCGCCGCCGGTATCCAGCTCATCTGCGCGACCGGCCTGTACAAGGAGGATCTCGGCAACACCGCTTACTTCAAGCAGCGTCCGGTCAACGAGATCGCCGACGTTTACGTGGCCGAACTGACCGAAGGAATCGCGCGTACGGGCGTGAAGGCGGGGGTGATCAAATGCGCGACCTCCAAGGACAAAATCACCGACTACGAGGAAAAGTGCCTGCGTGCCGCGGCGCGCGCGCATCTCAAGACCGGTGCGCCGATCACTACCCATACCGACGACGGCACGATGGGACGCGAGCAGCTCGACATCTTTGCCGCCGAAGGCGTCGACCTCAAGCACGTGATCGTCGGGCATAGCTGCGGCGCGTCCGACCTGCGCTATCACACCGACATGCTCGACCGCGGATGTTACCTGGGATTCGATCGCTTCGGACTCGACTTCCTCCATCCCGACCGCCTGCGGCTGGCCGCGCTTATCGGGCTTCTGGGGATCGGCTTCGAGAAGCAGATCGTGCTTTCGCACGACTCGGTCGCGTGCTGGCTCGGACGCGGACTCGATCTCACGCCCGAGATCGAGCAGGGCATCCGCAACTGGGAGCCGACGCACATCTTCAAGAACATCCTGCCCGCGTTGCGCAAGGCAGGCGTCGGCGAGGAGAAAATCCAGACGCTGATGGTCGAGAATCCGCGCAGCTATTTCGCCAAGTAACGCGCGCTCGCGCGAAGCAAGCCGTCTCGCGCGCGAGCGCGAGCAGCTTCGGCGCCACGCGGCCGCGGCTATTCGTTCAAGCCGGAACCGGGATTTCCGAGCCGGAACTCTGGCGCTCTGGCCGGCGTTATTTGTCGAGCACTTGAGCGCCCGCTTCCATCTGCGATCGCCAGCGGTCGATGGCCTCGACGTTAAAGCGCCAGTCGCTGCCGACGCGGAACGCCGGCAATTCGTTGCGCTTGAGCAGACGGTAAACGGTTGACGGGTGAACGCGCAGGTAGGCCGAAACGTCCTGCACGGTCATGACGCGCTGCGTTACCGTGTCGAGATCCGGCATCGTCGTTCGATTGAATACGCGATTGTTCATCATCTCCACCCCCTCGCCAGAACTTCGGGCGCCTGAGTCAGCGATTCGGATGAAGAGAGTCCGCAGGCTGGTGCAGGTCCGCGTGAAAAGAAAGTTCTACTCTCCCAAATCCGCCGCTCCGCCTTTAGGCTGACGCGCGGTATTCTATGCGTCGGTCACCCAATGTAAATATTTCCACCGGTCACGAGTATCAACAATTATCCAAATCTTGTGCATAACTTTACGGTTCACATGCGCAGTCATGGTCATTGCTGACGTGCTGAGGTCCAGCTTGACTCGACCGCCTTCGGTCTGGTCGGATGACACGCTCGCCGCAAGGATATCGGTCTAAATCAAAATGCTATCGATGGGTCAGAGAACCGCCAATTTTTTAATTCGCTGGCGCTGGCAGGTGATCGTCGTATACGTGGCGCTGACGGGTTTTTTTGCCGTCGGCGTCGCGCGCATCGCGCACAGTTTCCAGGCCCAGACTTCGGTCGCCGACCTCGTCCCGGCGCACAATCCGGTCACCGACGTCTTCAAGCGCTACCAGAGTTTCAGCAAGCCGGCGACGGTCGAGATCCTGCTCAAGGTCAGGCACGGGACTATCTATACGCCGCAGACGCTCGCCCGCATCTGGCGCATCACGCGCGAGCTTGACCTGGTGCCCGGCATCGACCACGTCACCCTGACTTCGATCGCGAGCGAGAAAGTCCGCGTCATCCGGCCAACGCCGCCCGGACTCAGTTCCGAGCCCGTGATGACGGACAAAATCCCGACCACGCAGGCGGAGGCCGAGGCGGTGCAAGGGCGCGCCCGGCACGCCGCCGGCGTCACCGGAATCCTGGTTTCGCCCGACGAGAAGGCGACCCTGATCGATGCCGCGTTCTTCGAGCAAGGCCTCGACTATGCCGGCGTCTTCGAGCGCGTGCACAAGATGCTCGCGGCGGAGAGCGATCCGAACGTCGAGTTCTACACGGCCGGGCGCGTGATGCTGATCGCGTGGGTTTACCGCTATGGCCATCAGGCGCTGTGGATTTTCCTGCTTTCGCTCGCCCTGATCATTCTGGCCCACATCGACTACATGCGCAGCCTCGCCGGCGCGCTGACCCCGATTATCGCGGCCGCCGTATCGACCATCTGGGGGCTCGGCGCGGGCGGATGGATGGGGCTCAACCTCGAACCGCTGACCGTGGTGGTGCCGGTGCTGCTGATGGCGCGGGCGCTCAGCCACTCGCTGCAAATCACGCGGCGCTACTACGAGATTCTTTACGAGACCCATGAGCGCGTGTCCGGCGCGGCGGGCGCGCTGGCCTCGATGTTCGCGCCGGCTTTCCTCGGCATCATGTGCGACGTCGCGGGGCTCTACATGATTTGCCTCGCGCCGATTCCGATAATTCAGAAGCTCGGCGTGCTCTGCGGCACCTGGTCGCTCCTGATCATTCCCTCGGCGGTGCTGCTCACGCCGGTGCTGCTCGCCCTTCTACCGCCGCCCAAGGACGTAAGCGTCTTCATCACCCACGAAGTCCCCTCGCTCAGCACTCGGCTGATCGAGCCCGTGCAGCGGGTGCTGGCCGGATTGCTGACGCCGCGGATGCGGATTGTAGCGACGGCGATCGCGCTCCCGGCGGCGGCGCTGCTCGCGTTTGTGGCGATCAGCCGTCCGGTCGGCAACGTCTCGATCGGGAGCCCGCTGCTGTGGCCCGACAACGAATTCAACGTTGCCGAGCGCGAAATCAACGCCAATCTGGCCGGCACCGCGACCCTCAATGTGGTATGGGAGGGCAAGCTTCCGCGCGCGCTCTACTATTCCGAGGTGTACGACTCGATGCTTCGTTTCCAGAAGGCGATCGAGCGCAACCATGGCGCAATCGCAACGCTCTCGCTCGCGGACTACATCCCTTATACGGGTCTCATCCTGCGCGGCGGCAATCCCAAGTGGCTGCCGATCGATCTCACCGGCCATGACGTGGGCGCCTACCTGTTCTGGACCCGCACCGGACACTCGCTGGAAAACTTCGCCAACATAATCGAGCCCAACGGCACCAACGGCGACGTCATCCTGTGGTACAAGGACCTGCGCGCGAGCACGGTGGACCAGGCGATGGCGCAGGCCAAGCGCGCGATCGCCGAAGTGCAGCCCAAACCCTCGCCCATCTACCGCATCCGGCTTGCCACTGGCGCGGTGGCGCTGCAATACGCGCTCGACCACGTGGTGCGCGCGGCCGATCTGAAAATCCTTCTCTACCTGCTCGCGACCATCTTCGTGATGTGCGTGCTGACGTACCATTCGGCCGTCGCCGCTGCGATGCTGCTCGTGCCGCTGCTGTTCGCGCAGTTCGCCACTGATTCGGTGATGTATCTCCGCGGGGTCGGCCTCGACGTCAACACGCTGCCGGTCGTCGCGGTCGGGCTCGGCGTCGGCATCGACTACGGAATCTACCTGCTAAGCCGCATCTGCGAGGAGTTCCAGGGCGCGGCTGACGGCGACGTGCAGGCCGCAGTGACGCGCGCGGTTTTTACCACCGGCGAGGCGACCTTTTTCGTCGCCTTCACCATGGTGGTCGGCGTGCTGCCCTGGTATTTCCTCTCGGACCTGCGATTCCTCGCCGAGATGGGCCTGATGCTGGCGCTGGTGATGGCCTTCAACGGACTGCTCGCGATGAGCGTGCTGCCGCTTGAGACCGTGCTCATCCGGCCGAAGTTCCTCGGCCGCGTTAGGCTGATGGAACGCAAGGGATAAGCGGATAGCCTGCGCCAGCCGAAGAAAGATCCGGCCGGCGGATTCGCTCAGCCGAGGTTGGCGACAATCTCCTCGAAGCTCAGCTTGCAGGTCAGCGCGTCGCCGATGCGATCGAGCAGCACGAACTCGACCTCGTCGCCGGTGCGCTTCTTGTCGAGCCGCAGCGCGCGCACGAAATCCTCGCCGCGCCATCCCTCGGGCATCGCGGTCGGCAAGCCGGCCCGCGTGATCAGCCGCTCGAGCCGTTCGGCCTCGGCGGCGCTCAGTCCCGCGAACGCCTGCGAGAGCCGGCCCGCCGCCACCATCCCGATCGCGACCGCCTCGCCGTGCAGGTAATTGCCGTAGCCCGACGACGCTTCGAGCGCGTGCCCGGCCGTGTGTCCATAGTTCAGGATCTTGCGCAGGCCGCCCTCGCGCGCGTCGCTCGCGACGATAGTCGCCTTATGATGCAGCGAGCGCGCGACCATCCGCTCGAGCGCCGCAGGATCGCGATGCAAAATCGCGTCGAGCCCCTGCTCCAGTTCTTCGATCATCGGCGCATCCATGATCGCGCCGTACTTGATGACCTCGGCCAGGCCCTCGCGAAATTCGCGATCGGGGAGCGTCTCGAGCAGTTTTACGTCGGCGACGATCAGGCGCGGCTGGTAGAACGCGCCGATCAGGTTCTTGGCCCGTGGATGGTTGATCGCGGTCTTGCCGCCCAGGGACGAATCGACCTGCGCGATCATCGTGGTCGGGATTTGCACCAACGCCACGCCGCGCATGTAGGTCGCCGCGGCGAAGCCGGCGAGGTCGCCGACCACGCCGCCGCCGAGCGCAAACACGGTGCTGGCGCGATCGAGTTCCGCCTCGACCATCGCGTCGAAAACTTGCGCGAGCGCCGCGAAAGATTTGCTCTGCTCTCCCGGCGCAACCTCCAGGGTCCGCGCGGCAAAGCCCGCCTCGGCAAGCGAGGCGGCCACGGGTTCGCCGAAAAGACGCGCAACGTTTACGTCGGTGACGATCAGCGCTCGTCCGGCGGCAAGGCCCGCCTTGCGCGCGAGCCGTCCGGTCTGCTCGAGCGTCCCGGCGCCGACGTGAACTGGATGTGCGTCGCGGCCCAGTTTTACGCGGAAGGTGTGCATCGATGTCTCCTTCCGCCGTGCCGGCTGAAGATCTCGAGTACGCGTTCGGCCGACTCGGCAACCGAAAGATCGGATGTGTCCACGGTATAATCGGCGCGCGCGTAGGCCGCGCGCCGTTCTTCAAGGAGTTCGTTGATCCGCGCTTCCAGCGGCTGGCCACCCTCGAGCAGCTTGGGCCGCTTGTGCGGAGCGCGCCGCACGCGCTCCGCGATCACCTCGGGGCGCGCGCTCAGACACACGATCACGCCCGCGCGCTTGAGCGCGAGGTAGTTGCGTTCATCGACCAGCGCGCCGCCGCCGGTCGAGATAACCGCGGGCCGCGGCTCGCCGCATTGCGGACACAGCGCCGGTTCGTCAGCCAGCGCGGCGATTACCTCGCGCTCCAGCGCGCGAAAGTACGCCTCGCCGTGTTCGGCGAAGATTGCCGGAATCGGCTTGCCCGCCCGCGCCACCAGTTCGGCGTCGCTGTCGCGCAGCCTCCATCCCAGGCGCGCCGCGACCGCGCGGCCCACCGCGCTCTTGCCCGTCGCCATGAAGCCCGTAAGGATCAACTTCGGAGCCATCGCGCCCTTGGAGCCCGGCGGCGTCAAAAATTGCGCACCTGCTCGAGGTAGCCCTGGTAGTTGCGCGCGATCTCGGTCCGCGAATCGCCGCCGAACTTTTCCACGAAGGCGTTGGCCAGTTCGAACGCGACCACCGCCTCGGCGATAACCGCGGCGGCCGGAATCGCGCAAACGTCGGAGCGCTCGGTATTGCCGACCGACTCGGCCTTGGTGCGGATGTCGGCCGAGCGCAGCGGCCGCATCAGGGTGGACAGCGGTTTGAACGCGACGCGCACGCGCAGCGGTTCGCCGGTGGTCATCCCGCCTTCGGTGCCGCCCGAATTGTTGGAGTTGCGGATGAAGCGGCGCGCGCCGGCGTCGTACGCGATTTCGTCGTGCAGCGCCGAGCCGCGCATCGCAGCAGCGCGAAAGCCCAGCCCCAGCTCGACGCCCTTGACCGCCTGCAGGCTCAGCAGCACGTGCGCGAGGCGCCCGTCGAGCTTGCGATCCCATTGCACGTGGCTGCCCAGCCCGACCGGCAATCCGGTGGCAACCACCTCGACCACGCCGCCCAGCGTGTCGCCGGTTTTTTTGCACTCGTCGATCTCGGCGATTATCGCGCGCTCGGCGTCGGGATCGGCGACGCGCACCTGCGAGGCCTCGGTCACCCGCGCCAGATCCTCAATACTCATGTCGATGGGCGTTCGCGCCTCGGTCGAGCCGATACTTGCGACGTAGCCGAGCGTGGTGATGCCGAAAGGCTCGAGCAGCAGCTTGGCGAGCGCGCCCACCGCAACCCGCATCGTGGTCTCGCGGGCCGAGGCGCGTTCGAGCACGTCGCGTACATCGTCGAGGTTGTATTTGAGCACGCCTGCGAGGTCGGCATGGCCGGGGCGCGGCCGCGTGACCGGCTCGGCCGCCCCGCGGTCGGCGGGATCGACGGACATCCGCTTGACCCAGTTTTTGAAGTCGTGATTCTCGACGATGAGCGTGATCGGACTGCCCATCGAGCGCCCGAAGCGCACGCCCGAAACCACTCGCACCTCGTCGCGCTCGATCGCCATCCGTCCGCCCCGCCCGTAGCCTTTCTGGCGGCGCGCGAGGTCGTGGTTGACCTTCGCGAGGTCGATATCGAAACCGGCGGGGTAGCCTTCGACCACCGCGACCAGTTCGGGGCCGTGCGACTCGCCGGCCGTGAGGAAACGCAGCATCTTGAAATCGTCCGTCCGCCGAGCCGGCAGTAAGCCGCGCTCGTAGTCGATCGATTCAACCAGAGTTGGCGCGGCGGGGAAAGCCGATACGCCTGCGCGCGAAAATCGCGGCCCTCTTGGGCGATGAGCTTCGGGGGCTGCGGCCAATACTATGGGTCAGGATTATGGGCCCAGGACTATCGGAGAAAGACTATCGGGCAAAGACTACGCGTTCGACCAGCGGATATCTGCGAAGTGCCCATTGCGGCCTGTGTTGTCGAAGCTTAGCCCCTGGTCCTTGAAATGGCTCACGGTGCTCCTGGCTGCGGCCAGCCGCTTGGAGGCGAAATGCGCGACGTTATCGAACCAGACCTGTTCGCCGTTGGCGCCGGCTACGCCCTGAACGGTGACTTCCGTGACGTTCTCGATCGAAAGCTTGCGCGTGTTGCCCTCGCTCGCGAAACTGATCGCGGCGCGATGGGCGGGCAGCCGATGCGCGACGAGCGGAGCGAAGCGCGAGAGCGGGCCGCCGGCCTGCGCGGTGAAAATTCTCTCCAGCGCCGCGCGCTGCGCGTCGTTGGCCCGTTCGTCAACATACGAGCCCATCGTCCATTTGCCCTCGGTCATGATGCCGGGGGTGTAGATCACGGTGACCGCGTTGAGGCCCGAGAGGTCGGTGTTGCCGTACTTGCCCGACTTTATATGGAAGGCGACGACGACGTCGCAATGGCCCTCGGTCGGCTTCGAGCCTTTGGCCAGCAGGCAGGGGCATAGCAATTCGCAGTTGCAAGACTCGAAATATTCGCCGTCCAGTTGCCAGCTCTCGCTCATGACTCTTCCATCCTGTTTCGACGCAAGTTCGCCTTTAGCTCGTAGCACAATGCCGCGCCGCACGGCCATCTGCATAGTGGGCAGGGACGCCGCCACCTGCGGCAAAGCGCGCGGCCGCGCGTATCGGCAAGTACGCGACCTTGGTCGGATAGCGTTTCGCGCGACCGCCATGATAGCGGTTCTAAGCTACATCGCGAACAGACGCTCGCGCAGCCTACGCGTCACAGGAGGCCAAGGCCATGACTCCACTGGCGGTGAGTACTGGAATCGACGAAGTGCGCAAACATACGACGTGGTTCCTCGTGGTGGGAATCGCGCTCGTCATCCTCGGCATCGTCGCGATCGGCTCGGCGGTCGCGATGACCATCGTCTCGGTGCTGTTTCTCGGATGGTTGCTGATTATCGGCGGCATCTTCGAAGTGATTCACGGCTTCTCGCACCGGCCGTGGAGCGGCTTTTTCATCAACCTGCTCGGCGGAGTGCTGTACGCGGTGGCCGGCCTGGTGATGGTCTCGAATCCGGCCTTGGCGGCGGTTACGCTGACGCTCGTAATCGCCGTGATGCTGATCGTCGCGGGCCTGTTCCGCCTCTTCATCGCCTTCTCGACGCCGCTCCATCATCGCGGATGGCTCGTCCTCAACGGCGCGATCTCGATCCTGCTGGGCGTGATGATCTGGCGCTCGTGGCCGGTCTCGGGGCTCTGGGTCATCGGAATGTTCATCGGCATCGACATGATCGTGGACGGCTGGACTGAAATCATGCTGGCGTTAACTGTGCGCCGTCTGCCGGCCTGAGCCGGTCTTCCGGCAAGAGCGAAATCCCGCGTCAGCGTCTCGCGCCGCTTAAGGGCGGTTGCCTGCGCGTTCGTGCCATGTAAATTGCCAATGGCAATCGCGATGCAGGCGAAGGTGATTCTGATCGGCGCGGCGCGCGGCGTGGGACAGCTGACCTATGCGATTCCGCCCGCGCTCGAAGGGCGCGTGCAGTGCGGCCATCGGGTGCTGGTGCCGCTGCGCGCGCGCCGCCTGACCGGAATCGTGACCGAAGTTGGCGAGGGGCTGGATGCCGGCGCCGGAGCGCTCAAGCCGATCCTGGAACTTCCGGAATCCCGGCCGCTCTACGACCGCGCCCATCTCGCGCTCATCGAATTCATGGCCGCCTATTACATGGCGCCGCTCGGCGACGCGATGCAGAGCGTGGTGCCGGCGGCCGCGCGGATCGAATCGCGCAAACTGTATCGGCTGGCGGCGGCGCCCGACGCGCTCCGCGAGGCGACGCTCTCGCCGATCGAACGCGCGATCCTGAAGACGCTCGAACGCCGCGCGATGACCGTGCGGGAAGTCGCCCGTTTGGGCGAGGCGGGCGAAGTCACCTCGGCACTCGCCCGTCTCGTCGCGGAACGGATCGTCGAGATCGCGGAGTCGATTCGGGGACGCCATCGGAGCACGAGCGTCGTGCGCCTTACCCCCGGCGCGCCGCCATCGAGCGCGGTAAAGCTCCGCGGAGTCAACCAGCGCGAAATCGTGCGCCTGCTCGACGAGGCTGCGCCGCAAGCGCTTGGGCTCGAAGAATTGGAGGAGCAGGTGCCAGGCGCGCGTGCCGCAGTGCGCGCGCTGGCAAGGCGCGGAGTGGTCGAAGTCGAGTCGGCCCCGCGTACGGCAGCTGCGCCGTGGGCGAATGTCGGGGACGCGATCGGCGGCGCGGGAGCTCCCGATGCGCACGGCGGCGGCGATTACGAGTTGATGCCTGAGCAGGCGGCGGCGATCGAAACCGTGATGCCCGCCGTCACAGGAGGGCGCGAGGGCGCCTTTTTGCTGTGGGGCATCACCGCGAGCGGCAAGACCGAGGTTTACCTGAAACTCGCGGCGGCGGCTTTAGAAGCCGGCCGGCAAGTGCTGGTGCTGGTGCCGGAGATCGCGCTCGCCGACCAGATAGTCCGATCGTTTCGCGCCCGCTTCGGCCCGCTGGTGGCCATCGCGCATAGCGCGCAGAACGTGGCCGAGCGCTGGGCCAGTTGGATGGCGGCGCTAGACGGTCAGGCGCGTATCATGATCGGCCCCCGCTCGGCCATCTTCGCACCGCTTGCCGGGCTCGGGCTGATCGTGGTCGACGAGGAGCACGACCCCGCCTACAAACAGGAAGAGGGAATTCGCTACAACGCGCGCGACCTTGCGGTGATGCTCGGGCGGCTCGCGCCGTGCCCCGTCGTGCTGGGCTCCGCGACGCCGTCGTCAGAGTCGTTCTACAACGCCCGGCGCGGACGCTATCGGCTGTTGCGGATGGCGAGGCGGGTGATGGAGCGTCCGCTGGCGGAGGTCGAGGTCGTCGACCTGCGCGCGGAATTCAAGAAAGGTCCGTCGCGCGCGGATGGCGGCCCTGCCAAGCCCGAGGAGCCGCGGGCGGTGCCGCTGTCGGCGCCGCTGCTCAACGCGCTTCGCGCCAACCTGGCCGCGGGCGGCCAGAGCGTGGTCTTTCTAAACCGCCGCGGCTTTCACAACTTCCTGCAATGCCATCTCTGCGGCGTCGTGCTCTCATGCGGCAATTGCAGTGTCAGCATGACCTTTCATCTGCGCGACCGTTCGCTGCGATGCCATTGGTGCGGCGCGCGTCAGCCGGCGCCTGAGGCGTGTCCCGAATGCAAAGGGTTCGGGCTGGTGGGCCAGGGCTTCGGCACCGAGCGGCTGGCGGAGGCGCTTGCGGCCGCGCTGCCGCAGGCGCGGATCGAGCGGATGGACAGCGACACCAGCGGACGGCGCGGAATTCGCCTCGAACTGGTGGAACGCCTGCGGCGCGGCGAGATCGACGTCATGGTCGGCACGCAGATGATCACCAAGGGCTTCGATTTGCCGGGCGTGACGCTGGTCGGCGTGGTGCTCGCCGACCTCGGGCTCAACTTGCCCGATTTCCGCGCTGCGGAGCGCACCTTTCAACTGCTGACGCAGGTGGCGGGGCGCGCGGGGCGCGGCGAGCGTCCGGGGCGCGTGCTTATCCAGACCTACGCGCCGCATCATTACAGCATCCGCGCGGCGCGCGACCAGGACTACGATCGCTTCATCCGGCGCGAGCTGCGCCTGCGCCAGGAACTTGGATGGCCTCCGTACTCGCGGATGGCGCTGGTGCGAATCGAGGGGCCCGACGCTGCCGCGGTCGCCGCGACGGCTGAGCGGGCGGCCGGGATGCTGCGGAGCGAGAACCGGGACGCGAGGGGCGAGGGGATGCGCGTACTGGGGCCTGCGCCCGCGCCGATCGAACGGTTGCGCGGGCGCTATCGATGGCAGGTGATGCTCAGGTCAACCGAGGCAGCCGCGATGCGCGCGGCGCTGGTCTCGATGCAGGCGTCGCTGGGCGGCCGCGGCGCGCGCGGCGGCGTTTTCGTCGGCGTCGATCTTGACCCGGTCAACATGCTGTGAGGTTTTTTGCGATCGCGCGCCCGGCTGGTGAAGAGCGGCGCGCGTTTGCTAGACCATGACGGCAGTTCGCCAGCGCAGGAGAATCCCATGATCGACCACAACAGCATCGAGACCCTGACCGCCGCCGTGCAGCGCTATTTCGATCTCATGTATGACGGCGACACCTCGCGCTTCGATCGCGTGTTTCGCCCGACCGCCCAACTACACGGGCTTCGCGACGGCAAGATGACGATGTACACGGCCTCGGCTTACAAGGAGCTGACAGCCGGGCGGCCGTCGCCAAAGTCCCTGGGCGCGCCCCGCGAAGAAGAAATCTTACTGATGGACTTCGCGTCGCCGACCCAGGCGCTGGTGAAGGTTCGTGTAAGGATCAACAAGACCGTCTACGTCGATCATCTCACTTATCATCGAGTTGACGGCGAATGGCTGATCAGCTCGAAGGGCTTCCACACCGAGCGCACCGATTAGCCGCAGACGCCGACCGACGCAGAGATTGCTGTGTGCGAGTCGCGCAGCTTCAGGCTTTTTCGATTCGCACCGCCGTGCCATAGGCCGCGATCTCGCTCATGATGTTGCCGATCTCGTTGCAATCGAAACGCATCGCGACCACGGCGTTCGCGCCCTTTTCCACCGCGGCCAGGCGCAAGCGGTCGATCGCCTGCTGGCGGCTGTCGGAGAGCAATTGCGTATAACCCGCGACCTCGCCGCCGAAGATTGTGCGCAGACCGGCGCCCATGTTGGAAAAAGCATTGCGCGCCCGGCAGATAAGGCCGAAAACCTCGCCATAAACGGCGACGATCTTGAAGCCGGGGACATCGTTCATCGTGGTGACTAAAACCGTATCGTTGTCCATAGACAAACCATAATCACGATAAACGACGTTGACAATGTCAAAACATGAATCTGCGCAGATCGCGAAAATCGTCCGGCTTAGTTGCTAAACTGGCTATACGATGGCGAAAACCGGAGAGGTGAGCATCCCGCGGCCCCATGGGGTCTTCGATGCGGTAATGGAGGACGGCGCCGTCATACGCGTGCGCCGCCATGGTAAGCCCGGCGCTCCGCGCCTTGTGCTGAGTCACGGCAACGGGCTCGCGATAGACGGCTATTTTTCGTTCTGGGGACAGCTGCTCGATCGCTACGACGTCATCGTTTACGACTTTCGCAATCACGGCCAGAATCCGCCGCATCATCCCGCCCATCACAACTGGAAGAGTTTTATCCAGGACGACGAGCGCGTATGGCACGCGATCCGCGAGCGATGGGGCGCTAAGCCGGCGGCCGGCGTGTTTCATTCGCTTTCGGCCGTGGCCGCGGTGATGCATACGCTGAAGATGGGCCGGCGCTGGGACCCGCTGGTGCTGTTCGATCCGCCGATTCATCCGCGCGAGGGCCATCCGCTGCAGGAAGTCCAGATATTTCACGAGGGACAGATCGCGGCGCGCGCGCGCCGCCGCACCGAACGCTACAAGACGCCGGAGGATCTGGCTGAGCTCTTTACCCATGTGCAGCAGTTCAAGCTCTGGCGCCCCGAGGCTTACGAATTGATGGCGCGGGCGACGCTCAGGCGCGACGAGGCCGCGGGCGACTGGGTCCTCGCCTGTCCGCGCGAGCTCGAGGCGCACATCTTCGAGAGCAATCGCGACGCAACGATATGGCCGCGGATGAAAAACCTGCCGGTGCCGTGCAAGCTCATCTGCGGCGACCCCGCACACGAGCACAAGCAGACGCCGGCGCTCATCGGGCGCGCGATTGCCGAGGAAACGCCGGTCGAATACGAAGCTATCGCCGATACCACGCACTTTCTTCAGATCGAGCGCCCCGAGGAGTGTATCCGCGCGATGGAGTCGTACCTGCGCAAGCACGGATTTATCGGATAGCGCGCCGCACGCGCGCGGCATGCATGCTTTCGGCGTTCCGGAGCCTTTGATAGATTTTTTTTGGTGACCCGCCGGGTCTGACAAAGAACTGACGATGGCGCTGCTTAATATCCGCAAATTTCCCGACCCCGCGCTCAAAGATCCGGCAAAGCCGGTCGCCAACATCGACGGCGGCCTTAATGGTTTCATCGAGAGCATGGTGCAGACGATGTACGCGGCGCCCGGCGTGGGGCTGGCAGCGCCGCAGGTCGGCGATTCGCGCCGCGTGGTGGTGCTCGACACCGACCATCAGAACCCCGGCAAAAAGCTGCTGCGGCTCATCAATCCCAAAATCGTCGAGGCCGAGGGCTCGATTGTCTGGGAAGAGGGGTGCCTTTCGGTGCTCGATTATACCGCCGACGTCAAGCGCGCCGCCCGGGTGTTGGTGCGCGCATGGACGCCGGAGGAGAAGGAGCTCGAGATCGAGGCCGACGATCTGCTCGCGGTCGCGCTGCAGCACGAGATTGACCATCTCGACGGCAAGCTCTTCATCGACCGCATCAGCCGGATCAAGCGCGAACTGTACCGGCGCAAACTCGCCAAACTGATAAAGGAGGGCAAGGCTGATGGCCAGCGGCCCTCCAGCGTGCGGATCTGAAATCGACGACTCCGCGAAACCGTTGCGAATCGTGTTCATGGGCACGCCCGCGCTGGCGGCTCATGTCCTGGAGCGGCTGGCCGGCGCCGCCGATGCCGGCTTCCAAATCGTGGGCGTGGTCACGCGTCCCGACCAGCCGCGCGGACGCGGGCTCAGGCTCGAGCCGAGCGAGGTCGGAGCAGCGGCGCAACGGCGCGGGCTGCCACTGCTCAAGCCGGCGAAGATTCGCACAGCGGAATTCCTCTCCGAGCTCCGCGCCTGGAATCCCGATTTGTTGGTGATCGCGGCCTACGGCCGAATCCTGCCCGACCCGGTCCTCGCAGCCCCGCGAATCATGCCGATCAATCTTCACGCTTCGCTCCTGCCGCGCCATCGCGGCGCTTCGCCCATCGAGGGTGCGATCCTCGCCGGCGACCTGGAAA
Source organism: Candidatus Binataceae bacterium (assembly GCA_035500095.1). Lineage (NCBI taxonomy): Bacteria > Candidatus Binatota > Binatia (SeqCode) > Binatales (SeqCode) > Binataceae (SeqCode) > Binataceae bacterium (SeqCode). The sequence goes on along the minus strand of DATJXN010000022.1, from coordinate 61,096 downwards.
CCGGCGTCACGATCATGCGCGTGACCAGCAGGATGGATGCGGGTCCGATGTTGCTCGCGCGAGCGATTCCAATCGCGCCAGGAGAGACCCAGGGAACGCTCAAAGAGAAGCTCGCGGAACTGGGCGCGGCGGCGCTGCTCGAAGCGCTGCAGAAACTCCGGCACGGAAGCCTGGCCGAGACGCCGCAGGACGAAAGCCTGGCTACCTATACCTCGCCCGTGAGCAAGGCCGACGCCGTTGTCGATTGGAGCGGCGATGCCGTACGGATCGAGCGGATGGTGCGCGCGTACGATCCGTGGCCGGTCGTGCGCACGCGTCTTGGCGGCGATGAATTGATGATATGGCGCGCCGCGGTGGACGATTGGGCAGCGCCGGGCGCTACTCTCTCGGTGTCTCCTCCCGGCACGATATTGCGCCTCAAGCCGAACGTCGTCGTGCAATGCGGGCGCGGCCGGCTCGTGCTTGACGAAGTGCAGGCCACGGGACGCAAGCGCATGAGCGCGGCGGAATTCCTGCGCGGACGGCGCGTTGTCGCGGGAGCGCGGCTGGGATGACCCGCCGTCCGCGCATCGGTTCGCGCACAGCGGCGGCCGGCGCTGATGCACCGGCCGCCGCTGCGCCCGGTCCCGCGACGGCGGCCGGCCTGCTGACGCGCCGCGCCGCGCTCGAAATCCTCGTGCGCGTCCACACTCACGCCGCCTTCGCCGACGTGATGCTCGGCCATCGCCTCGCGGCTTTCGCCCCGCCCGACCGCCGCCTGCTGACGCGCCTGGTGCTCGGCACGCTCGCCTGGCGCGGACGCCTCGATTACGAGCTCGCGCAACTATGCAAGCAGTCCCTCGACAAGCTTGAGCCTGCGGTGCTGAACACGCTGAGGCTCGGACTTTTTCAGCTGCGCCATCTCAGCCGCGTTCCTCCGCATGCCGCGGTCGACACCGCCGTGTCGCTCGCGCGCGAGGTGTCGGGACGCGGCGCCGGAGGCCTGGTTAACGCCGTGCTGCGGCGCGCCGCGCGCGAGGTCGTAGCGATGCCGGAACGGGCGCCGGACGAGGTCGGGTTCCTGGCGATCGCATATTCGCATCCACAATGGATGGTGGCGAGCTTCATCGAATGGTTCGGCTTGGCGCGGGCAGAGGCGCTAATGGCGGCCAACAACGAGGCGGCGCCCAATGTGATGCGCCTTAATCTCACGCGCGGGAGGCTCGAAGAGATCGTCGCGCGGTTGGCGGCCGATGGAATCGGAATACGCTCGGGCGGCAGTCTGCCCGAGACCGTGGTCCTCGAAAGCGCCGCGGATTTTGATTCCGAGTCGTATCGCGCCGGCCTGTTCCATCCGCAATCCGAGGCTTCGCAACTGGTCGCGCGGATGCTCGCGCCCTCACCCGGCGCCACGGTAATCGATTGCGCCGCGGCGCCGGGCGGCAAAACAAGCCATCTTGCGGAATTGGCGGACGCGCGCGGACGGGTGATCGCGCTCGATTTGAACCTTAGCGGGCTGAAGGCCGCGCGCGATCTCGCCCGTCGGCTGGTCCATCGCAACATCGTATTCGCCAATGCGGATGTCGCCGCCGCAACGCCTCTGCGCGCTGAATCTGCCGGTTTCGTCCTGCTCGACGCGCCGTGCAGCGGCATTGGCACGCTGCGGGAGCATCCGGAAATACGGTGGCGTCTTCGGGCGGACGATCTTCGCCGGATGGCGGAGCTGCAGAGCGCGATGCTCGATAATGCGGCTGCGCTGGTCCGCCCCGGCGGCGTGATCGTCTATGCGGTCTGCAGTCTCGCTCCGCAGGAAGGGCAGGGCGTGGTGCGAGGGTTTCTCGCTAAGCATCCGGAATTCGTGCTCGAACGGCCCGAAGAGCCGCTGCTCGCGCCCTGGCTCCAGAGGGACGGCACGATGGCGACCAGTCCCGAGCGGGGCGGCCTTGACGGGTTTTTTGCTGCCCGGATGCGCCGGCGATGAACGCGCGTTTTGCCGCGCTGCGGCCGAGCCGCTAATCTCTGGTCATGGGAATCGAGCACAAGATTGCGCCTTCGATTCTGTCCGCCGACTTCGCGCGCCTGGGCGAGGAAATTCGCCGGGTCGAGGATGCCGGCGCCGACCTGATTCATTTCGACGTGATGGACGGCCATTTCGTGCCGAACCTCTCGATCGGGCTGCCGGTGCTGAAATCGCTCCGCAAGATAACCCGGCTGCCGCTCGACGCGCACCTGATGATTTCCGAGCCCGCGCGCTATCTCAGGGCGTTCGTCGAGGCCGGCGCCAACTCGATCTCGGTGCACGCGGAGGTTTGCGACGACCTGCCCGGAATAGCCGCACACATCCACGAACTCGGCGCGCGCGCTTCGGTTGCAATCAATCCGGAGACGCCGGTCGAGCGAGTGCTCGCCGCCGCCGGGCACCTCGATATGATCCTCGTGATGAGCGTGCATCCGGGCTTTGGTGGCCAGGGCTTTATCGTCGAGAGCCTGGATAAGTTGCGCGCCGTTCGGCGCGAGATCGAACGTCGCGGCCTCAAGGTGGACGTCGAGGTTGACGGCGGCGTCAAGATCGACAATATCGGCGCGGTGGCCGAGGCGGGCGCGAACGTTTTTGTCTCGGGTTCGGGTATTTTCGGGCATGAAAATTACCGCGAGATGATCGCCGCGATGCGCGAGCGGGCGGCGCGCGCCTGACCGAGCGCTGCTCGCAATGACGCGCGCGGCGATGCTATAAGAAGGTTCCGGTTCAGAATCTCCGGCGCACGGGGTGTAGCTCAGCCTGGCTAGAGCGCTGCGTTCGGGACGCAGAAGTCGCTGGTTCAAATCCAGTCACCCCGACCATTTTCTTTCGCGCGAAAGGCCGCATCCGTTTGAGCATCGCGCTGCTTTTCATTGCCGCATACCTCTTCGGATCGATCCCGGTGGGCGTACTGGTCGGCCGCGCCCTTGGTTTCGATCCGCGCGCGGTCGGCTCCGGCAACATCGGAATGACCAACGTGGCGCGGGCCGGCGGCAGAGGGGCCGGCGCGATCACTTTCGCTGGCGACCTGGTGAAGGGGCTGATTCCGGTCGTGTTCGCACGGATTGAGGGTTTACCGCCCGCGGCCGTCGCGATCGTCGGCCTCGGCGCCTTCATCGGCGCTATAAGCTCTGTTTTCCTTCGCTTTGCCGGCGGCAAGGGAGTCTCGGCCTCGCTCGGGATCTGGCTCGGGATCTCGCTCTTGCCGATCCTGGTGGCGCTGGTAGCGTTCGCCATCGTGTTCGCGTTCTCGCGGATAGTGTCACTGGCCTCGATTTGCGCGGCGGTTGTCCTGCCGCCTGCCGCCGCGATCCTGGGCCTGCCACGCCCATACGTTGGATTGGCGATCGTGATGACGGCGCTCGTTTTGCTGCGCCATCGCGAGAATATAGCCCGCTTGATCCGCGGCGAAGAGCCGACGGTCGGGGGCAAGAGCGCAAGCGAAGGTGGGGCGGGCGCTTAAATGGCCCCTTCGTTGTTGATACCGCCGGCTGCGGCTTCACCCAGCCTCACAATAGACACGGGGCTGCCACATAAGGCAGCAGACATGCCGCCGCATACCACATCCATTGCTACGTCCCCCTTTCTTCAGTTGATGATTGCGGCCAACCCCGTGCATAACGCAAGGCGCGAAGATTGCTCATGGAGTCCCAGATGCCCACGGGGAACTCACCGCGCCGCACCGAGCCGGGGTCTTGCGCGAGCCGCCGCGTATCTGGAACAGATAAGCTCAACCGCAAGGCGGAGGGGATGTCCGTCCGGACGCGTGCCGGGAGGGGTCATATGAAAAAAGTCGAGGCGATCATCAAGCCGTTCAAGCTGGACGAGGTCAAGGAAGCGCTCTCGAGTATCGGAGTACAGGGGCTCACGGTGAGCGAGGTGAAGGGCTTCGGCCGCCAGAAGGGCCATACCGAGCTCTATCGCGGCGCCGAGTACGTGGTCGATTTTCTGCCCAAAGTGAAGCTGGAGATAATTGTCTCGGACGAACTGGCGGCGCAAGTCGTCGAAACGATCGAACGCGCCGCCCGTACCGGCCGGATCGGCGACGGAAAGATCTTTGTCATGCCGATGGAAGAGGTGGTGCGGATTCGCACCGGTGAGCGCGGCTCCTCCGCGTTATAGCGTCGCGGGCGGCGATAGCGCGCTCGCACGAGATTACGAGCAGGGGCGACATGGGGCGAGGCGGCATGCGTTGCCGACTCGCCCCATGTCGCGCCGGCCGCCCGCCCCGGCGGCAACAGCCCATGAGATGCCGGGCGGCGTGGCGCGCATCTCGCCGCCCGGCATCTCACGCGTCGTACCGGCCTCAGTTCACGTTTTGCCGCGGGACGAAGCCCGTGACGCCCTTGAAGGGCCCGTCCGTTACCTCGACCACGCTGCCTTCCTCGTTGCTGGTGACAATCCGCACTGGCGTCTGATCGTCAACTTCTTTGGCCGCGAGGTTGGCGCCGATTCCGCCCAGCATCCCCATCGCCCCGCCCTCGGATTTCATCTTGGCCACCTTGTCGTAGGTTGCCTGGTCGGGGAAAACTTTAACCGTATGCTCGCCGGCGCTGGCGACTACGCGATGGCTGCATCCGGCGGCCACGATCGCTATCGCAAGCGCCGCGAGCGTGAGAAAGGATCGTGCGCCGCGATGGAATGTCGAGCTCTGGTTTCGCATAGAAATCTGGTCCCCGTATGTCGTCCTTCTTCCGGCCTGCCGCACCGCAGCCGTGTTTCAAGCTCTCCGCGGCAATACTAACGATACAGCAACGAAGTTATTACATAGGCCTGCAAAGCGGTGAAGGAGCGCGAGGCACGGTCTCTGGACGGCCCGCGGGCAAATTTGCCGCCGCCCTAGGCGCATGGTACGTTTTTCAGGATCGCGCGAAGGCTCGAAGCACCCGTGAAATCGCCGGTTTGGGAAATCCGCCGGACGGCAGTGACCGGATGGCAGTGAACTGATCGATCGCGGGTTGCGCACACTCTGCACAGGAGAGTTTCGTTTGTCCGTACCGAAAACCGAGGAAACATCGCCCGCGAGCACCAAGCGCGCGGTCACGATGGAAAAGCTGGTCAATCTCTGCAAGCGCCGGGGTATCGTCTTCCCCGCCAGCGAGATTTACGGCGGCCTCGGTTCGACCTGGGACTATGGCCCGCTCGGCATCGAAATCAAGCGCAACGTCAAGGAGGCCTGGTGGCGCGCGATGGTGACGACGCGCAGCGACGTCGTCGGCCTCGACAGCGCCATCCTGCAGCATCCGCGCACCTGGGAAGCTTCGGGCCATCTGCAGAGCTTCAGCGACCCGCTGGTTGACTGCAAAAGCTGCAAGCAGCGCTTCCGCGCCGACCACGTCAGCGGCGGGCGATGTCCCGAGTGCGGCGGCGAACTGACCGAAGCGCGGAGCTTCAACCTGATGTTCAAGACTTTCATGGGTCCGGTGGAGGACAGCGCGAGCGTCGTGTACCTCCGTCCCGAGACCGCGCAGGGCATATTTCTGAACTTCGCCAACATCGTCGACACCCAGCGGGTCAAGCTGCCGTTCGGCGTCGCGCAAGCCGGCAAATCGTTCCGCAACGAAATCACGCCCGGTAATTTCATCTTTCGCACGCGCGAATTCGAGCAGATGGAGATGGAGTTTTTCGTCAAGCCCGATCCGGCCGAGGAGGCGCAATGGTTCGACTACTGGGTCGGGCAGCGCTTCGATTGGTACGTGAGCCACGGCGTGCGGCCAGAGAATCTGAGGTTGCGGCCGCACGGGCAGGACGAACTTTCGCACTACTCGCGCGGCACCACCGACGTCGAATATCTGTATCCGTTCGGCTGGGGCGAGCTGGAAGGAATTGCCAAGCGCGGCAGCTTCGACCTCGATCAGCACGCCCAATACAGCGGCAAGGACCTGACCTATTTCGACGAGGAAGCCAAGGCGCGCTATCGTCCGTGGGTGATCGAGCCGGCCGCCGGCGTGGACCGCGCGACGCTCGCCTTTATGCTCGACGCCTACGACGAAGACCTGGTCGAGAATGAAGAGCGGATCGTGCTCCGGCTCGATCCGCGCCTTGCGCCGATCAAGGCTGCGGTCTATCCGCTGCTGCGCAAGGGCGGGCAGCCGGAGAAGGCGCAGGAGGTATTGCGAATGCTCAAGCGGCATTTCACCGCCGCCTACGACCAGGCCGGTTCGATCGGACGGCGCTATCGCCGCCAGGACGAAGTGGGGACGCCGTTCGGGATCACGATCGATCATCAGACGATGGAAGACGACACGGTCACGCTGCGCGATCGCGACTCGACCGAGCAGGTGCGAATTAAAATCGGGGCGCTACCCACGGAGTTGACCGAGCGCATCGGCTGGCATCGCTAGGTCAGGCCGCGCCCGTGCGGCGCCGCCGGCCGGCGGTCAAGCTTGTGTCCTGAAGTCCCCGCGCGAGCGGGAGAGGAGAATCATTTCCGACGATGGCGCGTGTTCATCCTGAAATCTACTTCTTCGGCGCGGGCGCGGCAGAGGGCCGCGCCACGATGCGTGAGCTTCTGGGCGGCAAGGGCGCAGGCCTGCACGAGATGGCTTCGCTCAAGCTCCCGGTGCCGCCCGGCTTCACCATCACCACGCGCGTGTGCACCTATTTTTACGAGCGCGGCGGCAAATATCCGGCGGGACTCAAGGAGGGCGTCGCCAAAAGCGTCGCGCGGCTCGAGAAGGCGATGGGCCGGCGGTTCGGCGACGCCCACAGCCCGCTGCTGGTTTCGGTGCGCTCGGGCGCGCGCGTCTCGATGCCCGGGATGATGGACACGGTGCTCAACCTGGGGCTCACCGACGAGACGGTCAAGGGGCTCGAATCGGCGAGCCAGAACCCGCGCTTCGCCTGGGACTCCTACCGACGCTTCTGCCAGATGTACGGCGACGTCGTGCTCAAGCTGAAGCCCGAGAACAAAAATGACCCCGATCCCTTCGAAGAGCTGATCGATCGAAAAAAGGCCCTGCGCGGCGTCGTGCAGGACGTCGATCTTACCGCTGAAGATCTGAAGGAGCTGGTCGGAGAATTCCGCGAATTGATCCGCGCGCGCACCGGGCAGGACGTGCCGCAGGATCCGTGGGCGCAATTGTGGGCGGCAATCGGCGCGGTGTTCGAGTCCTGGAACAACGATCGCGCGGTAACCTATCGCAAGCTGAATAACATCCCGGGCGACTGGGGCACCGCGGTTACCGTGCAATCGATGGTTTTCGGCAACCTCGGCGCCGACTGCGCAACCGGCGTCGCTTTCACGCGCGATCCCTCGACCGGCGCCAAGGGCATCTACGGCGAATTTCTGCCCAACGCACAGGGCGAGGACGTGGTCGCCGGTATTCGCACGCCGCGCCAGATAAGCCTCCGCGCCGGCCGCGAATGGGCGGACCGCAGCGGCGTCAGCGAAGAGGAGCGCGGCGCCAGGCACGCCACGCTGGAAGAAGGCTTTCCTTCCGCCTATCGCGACCTGCTAAAGGTGGCCTCGCGGCTCGAGCGCCATTTCCGCGACATGCAGGACCTCGAATTCACCATCGAGCGCGGCAAGCTCTACATGCTCCAGACCCGCACCGGCAAGCGCACTGCCGAGGCCGCGGTCCGCGCGGCGGTCGAGATGACGCAGGAGCGGTTGATCGATCGCGGCACGGCGCTGCTACGCGTCGAACCGGTGCAACTCGAGCAGCTGCTCCATCCGCGGCTCGACCCCCGCGCGCCCAAGAAGGTGCTGGCGCGCGGACTGCCCGCCTCGCCGGGCGCCGTGGCGGGCGAGGTCGTGTTCAGCGCCGACGAAGCGGTCGCGGTGAGCAAGGCCGGACGCAAGGTGATCCTGGTGCGCGTCGAAACCTCGCCCGAGGACATCCACGGGATGCAAGTGGCCGAGGGAATTCTCACCGCGCGCGGCGGGATGACCAGCCATGCCGCGGTGGTGGCGCGCGGGATGGGCAAGTGTTGCGTGGCGGGATGCTCGGAGATCGAAATCAACTACGCGGCGGGCACGCTCAGCGCCGCGGGCCAGGTGATGCACCGCGGCGAATACCTCACGCTCGACGGCACCGCGGGCGAGGTGATCGAGGGCCGCGTGCCGACCGTCGAGCCGGTGATGTCGCCGTTCTTCAAGAAATTCCTGACCTGGGCCGACGCCGAGCGGCGCCTCGGCGTACGCGCCAATGCCGACACGCCGCATGACGCCAAGGCCGCGCGCGACTTCGGCGCCGAGGGAATCGGGCTCTGCCGCACCGAGCACATGTTCTTTGCGCCGGAGCGCATCGAAGCGGTGCGCGAAATGATTCTCGCCGAGACCGGCGAACAGCGCGCTCGCGCGCTCGCGAAAATCCTGCCGATGCAGCGCGAGGATTTCATCGGCATCCTGCGCGAGATGAAGGGGCTGCCGGTGACCATCCGCCTGCTCGATCCCCCGCTGCACGAATTCCTGCCCAAGGAAGAAGCAGAGATTCGCGATCTTGCCGCCAAGATCGGCGTCACCGCGGACCATCTCCGGCAGGTCCGCGACAGCCTGTTCGAGTTCAATCCGATGCTGGGACATCGCGGCTCGCGCCTGGGCATCAGCTATCCAGAGATCTACAAGGCGCAGGCGCGCGCGATCCTCGAGGCCGCCCAGCAGCTGCACGCCGAAGGCGTGCGCGTGATCCCCGAAATCATGCTGCCGCTCATCGGCGAGCGTCGCGAATACGACGTGCTGGCCGGCGAAATTCGCGAGGTCGCCCGCGAGCTCGGAACGCGGGTCAAGTATTCGATCGGCACGATGATCGAAGTGCCGCGCGCCTGTATCGAGGCCGGCGAGATCGGCGCGGCGGCTGAATTCTTTTCCTTCGGCACCAACGATCTCACGCAGATGACGTACGGGCTGTCGCGCGACGACTCGGGCAAGTTCCTCGAGGACTATATCGAGCGCGGGATCTACAAGCACGATCCGTTTGCGCAGCTCGATCCCGACGGCGTCGGCGGCCTGATGCGAATCGCGATCGAGCGCGGCCGCAAAGCCAATTCCAAACTTAAGCTCGGCATCTGCGGCGAGCACGGTGGCGATCCCGCCAGCGTGAAGCTGTGCCATCGCCTGGGGCTCGATTACGTATCGTGCTCGCCCTTCCGGATTCCGATCGCGCGGCTGGCCGCCGCGCAGGCCGCGATCGAGGAACGCCGCACCAAGCGCGCCTTCAAGGACGTATAGTCATGGCGCCGGCGCCGCGCGGCCGGCGTCAGCCGAGGTAGTCTTCGACGCGAACCGCGGTGACGGGGATCTGGCGCACCCGGTTGTCGCGCAGGATTTTCAGCTTGACGATCTCCCCAGCGTGATGGCTGTTGATGGTGTCGTAGAGCGCGCGGCGGTCGTGGATCTCGCGCTCATCGGCGGCCAGCACCACGTCGCCCTGCTTGAGCCCGGCCTTTTCGCCCGGGCTCCCCGGCATCACGCTCGCGATCACCACGTGCTCGCGCAGCGTGTACGACATTATTCCCAGCCACAATCGCGAAGGCACGCTGACGCGCCGTCCGTGGCGCACCAGCTCGTCGCGCCCCAGGATGAAGCATTCGCCGGGGATCGCCAGGATCGCGCGGCTCAGATCGGCGAAGTTGAGATAAGAGATGCCGATAATCTGTCCGCGCGAATTGCAGATCGGGCCGCCGTTCAGCCCGATGTTGAGGGCCGAGGCGGTCACGCACACGCAGCGCTCGAGCACGAATTCCCAGGCCGCGTCGAACGGCCCGAGGTAGGTGATGTGCCCGACGTCGGCGCAGCGCTTCTCGCCACCGAGACTCGACACCATCATCACTTCCTGTCCGGCCGAGCAGGTCAGCGACGAGATGGCCTGGAGGAAGGGCAGGCCGCGACCGTCGATCTTGAGCAACGCGATGTTGGTGGTGAAATCCTGCGCCGCGATCGTCGCCGGAACCTCCTGCCCGTTGTTGAGCGTCACCGACACGCTCTGCGCGCCCATCAGCATGTAGTTGACGGTGATAATCAGCCCGTCGGCACTGACCAGGGCGCCGGTGCCGTTACGATCGGTGCCAAGGCCGATGCTGGCCGAGGGATGCGAGGCCGGAATCACCGAATGGATACCGACCGTCGCCTGGGCGACCTTTTCGAGCAGGTACAAAGTTGCGTTCACGGACGGGCTCCGTAAAAACTGGCGGCCGGCCTTCCGGCCTCCGCGCACGTGCGCGCGTGAGATGATTTGAGCATAGTTGCGCGCCGTTTCAAGCTCCGCGCAGCACGCGGATCAACACATTTGACGGCGGATTCCGCCGCCGCGCCGAGCCAAGCTTGACTTTTATCGCCCGCGGAGCTTACGCACAATTCTGTGACGCTGGCGGCGGCGGAAGGCTTTTGCCAACGGAGAGCGCCTTGAAACGATGAGCGTTGAGCGCAGCGCGATCGAACGGTTTCTCTACCACGAAGCGCGCCTGATGGATAACCATCGGTACGACGACTGGCTTGCGCTGTGGGCCGAAGACGGCCAGGTCAATTACTGGGTCCCTTGCAACGGCGAAGACCTCGATCCGCTCACCAACGTCTCGATCATTTACGATACGCGCACGCAGTTGCGTAACCGGATCGCGCGCCTGCGCGAAACCCTGTGGCTGCGCGAACAGGCGCCGCGGCTCACTCGGGTGGTCTCGAACGTCGAGATCGAGGACGAGACTCCCGCAGAGGTGACCGCCAGTTCCAACTTTATCCTTGCCCAACTGCATCGCCATCAGCAGTATCTGTGGGCGGGAACCTCGATTCACAAGCTGGTCCCCGCCGCCGGCGGCTTCAGGATCCGCTCCAAGAAGGTCGTGCTGATCAACAACGATGAACCGATGCCCAACCTGATGTTTCTAATTTAGCCATGGCCGCCGGCAAAGATGCGAACCACGGCCTGCCGCTGCGCCTCGCCAGCGAATTCGCCGCGGTCGAAATCGCACGCGACGATCGCGGCAACGGGCCGCGGCTGATGATTCGCGATACGCAGAGCGGGCGCTCGGTCTTCCTCGATCCGCTCGAGCTTGCCGCGCTCGCCTGCGCGCGCCATGAGGACCTGACGCCGTTTCTCGATCCCGCACGGCTGGAGAGCGATCGAAAACCGTAACCCGCGGATTGATCGAAAAGCGTACCCGCGGAACTGAGCAAGGTGCCCGAGATGCCTTCGACGCAAGCCGACTACGAGCAACTGGTCCAGGACGATCGCGTAAGCGGACGCCTTTACTACGATCCCGCGGTGTTCGAGGAAGAGCTTGCGAAAATATGGTATCGCGACTGGATATACGTCGCGCATGAAAGTGAAATTCCCGAGCCTGGCGACTATGTAACGCGCCGGATCGGCCTGCAACCGGTTATCGTCTCGCGCGATGAGGACGGCGCGGTCCATCTGCTGCTCAACCGCTGCATGCATCGCGGCAACACCGTATGCCAGAGCGAGCGCGGCAACGCGCACGCTTTCCGCTGCGCCTATCACGGATGGACTTACAACAATCGCGGCGCGCTGGTCGGAGTCCCGTACGCGGCGGGCTACGGCGCCTCGTTTTCCCGCGCGGACTATCCGCTCGCGCGAGTGCCGCGGATGGCGGCCTATCGCGGACTCATCTTCGGCAGCATGAGCGCCTCAGGGCCAGGCCTTAAGGAGCGGCTGGGCAGGGCCGCTGAGCTTGTCGACCGCTTCGTGGATCTGTCGCCCGAAGGCGAGGTGGTGCTGCGTTCGGGAGTACTCAAACATTCCTTCAAGGGCAACTGGAAGATGGCGCTCGAGAACTCGGTCGACGGCTACCATCCGAACATCCTGCACCATGCGGCGATGATGCTGATCACCAAGGGACGCAAGGTCGACATGGAGTCGGTCTTCGGCGAACATACGGACGCGCTCGCGCGCGATCTCGGCAGCGGCAGCGCGCAACTCGATTTAACCGCGGTCAATCGCGAGCGCGGCGGGCGCGTGGTGCCGCACGGATGGAGCGCCGCGGCTTGGGAGCAGTACCTGGGCGCGATGGAACGGCGCTACGGAGCGGACCGCGCGCGCGGGATAATCCAGACCGGCGGGCCGCACTTCTGCATATTTCCGAATATCATCTTCATCCTGAATCAGTTCCGCGTGATCCAGCCGGTGAGCGTCGACGAGACGGTCGTTTATTACTATCCGACGATGCTCAAGGGAGCGCCCGACGAGATGAACCATCGACGCCTCGCCGAAACCTACCTGATTCACGGTCCGGCGGGGCGCGTTGCGCCCGACGACTTCGAGGCCTACGAACGCAACCAGGAGGGCTTCCGCGCGCGGACCAATGAATGGCTGGTGCTGCGCCGCGGACTTCATCGCGAGCAGTACGAGCCCACGGGCACGATCGCCGGCCATGAGACCGACGAGACCACGCAGCGCGGAATCTGGCGGCACTACCGCGAAGTGATGCGATCGTAGCGTCGTCAGCGCTGCTCGCGATGCAGGATACCCGCCCGTTCGAGTTCCTCGACGCGCTCGTGCGAGTAGCCGAGGTGGCCGGCGAGGATCTCCTCGTTATGCTGCCCGAGCATCGGTGCGCCCTCGCCGGCCGGCTCGGGAAAGCTCGAGAAGTGAAGCGGAAAACCGGGCAGATCGAAACTTCCCAGGATCGGATCGTTCACGGTCGCCACGGTGCCGCGCTCGCGCAGATGCGGCAGCCTGAGCGCCTCGACCGGCGAGAGCACGGGCGCGGCCGGCACGCGAAACTCGGCCAGGCGCGCGATGGCCGCTTCGTCGCTCGGCATCGCGGCGAGCCAGCCCTCGATGATTCGAATCAGTTCCGGAAGATTTTTTAGCCGGTCGGCGTTGGACCTGAAGCGATCGTCGCTCGCGAGCCCGGGCTCCGCCATCGCGCTGCACAGCTGCGCGAACTGGTGGTCGATGCCGGCGATGATGAAGATGTAGCGCTCGCGCCCTTTAAACATCCCGCACGGCGCCGCGTAGGAGATATGATGGCCGCTGCGCTCAGGCTTAATCGCGCCGCCGCTCAAGCTGTACATCTCGATTGCCGTGTGATGGCAGTGAAAGTACGCGTCGAGCAGCGCGACGTCGAGAAACTGGCCCTCGCCGGTGCGTTCGCGATGGAGCAGCGCAGCCACCACGGCCAGCGCGGCGTGCACGCCGGTGCTGATGTCGCCGAGCGCGGCGGCCGGAAAGAAGGGCGGACCGTCGGCGTCGCCGATCATGTACGTGATTCCCGAATAGGCCTGGGCGATGAAGTCGTAGCCCGGCAGATGCGCGAGCGGGCCCTGCTGGCCGAAGGTCGAAACCGAGCACATCACGATCCGCGGATTGAGCGCACGCACGGTTTCGTAGTCGAAACCCATCCGCCCGATCACGCCCGGCGCGAAATTCTCCACCACCACGTCGACCTTCGCGGCCAGTTCCCGCAAAATCGCGAGTGCGGCCGGATTCCTGACGTCGAGGCATAGGCTCCGCTTGCCGATATTCTGCTGGACGAAGTAGCCGCTCCGCCCGTCGCGCACCAGCGGCAGCGTGCGGGTGCGGTCACCCGCGGGCGCGATCTCGACCTTGATCACTTCGGCGCCCATCTGCGCCATCATCCTGGTGACCGTAGGTCCGGCGATGAACTGGGTGAAGTCGAGGACCTTGTAGCCGTCGAGAACGTGTGTCGGGCGCGTCATGCAGTTGTCCGGGGAACCTGGGTCGAGCGCGCGGCCTGATGCGCGCACACGGACGCTTGCGGTTAGGACCGGAAGCTTTGCGGTTAGGACTAAGACAAGCGCGTTCGGGTTGTCAAGTTTGATCGGTTTAGGGCAGGCTCGGCATCGAAGACGAGACTCGCGGCGAAAGGAGCGAAAGCGCCATGGCGGGAAGTTTCCTGCTCGAAAAAGACGGCCGGATTGCGACACTGACTTTCAACCGTCCCGAGAAACGCAATCCGCTGAACGAAGAGGTCATACTGGAATTCGAGGCGCTGTTGCATCAGGTGCGCGACGATCGCGATATCCGCGTGCTGATCGTCACCGGCAGCGGCAACGCCTTCTCCGCCGGTGCCGATCTTTCGACGCTCAAGGAAGTCACCGACCCCGCGGAGCGCCAACGCCTGTTCGCCGGGCTCTCCAAAAGACGCACACGTCTTATCGGTCGCGCGCTCGGCCTGCTCGCCAATCTCGAAGTGGTGACGATCGCCGCGGTCAACGGCTACGCGATCGGCGGCGGATGGGGCATCGCGCTCGCCTGCGACCTCCGGATCGCGGCCGCCGGCGCGCAATTCTGGTTTCCCGAAGTTGACCTCGGCGTATCGCTGAGTCCCGAGGCCACGGCGCTGCTCGCCGCGCAAAGCGGTCCCGCGATCGCCAAGGAGGTCATCATCACCTGCCGCCGCTACATCGCCGAAGAACTGCTGCCGATGGGACTGGTCAACCGGGTGGTGAAGAAGGAAGAACTGTACCCGGCCGTGCGCGAGATGGCGCGCGCGATCGCGGAGAAGAATCCGGCCGCGGCGATGGGCGTCAAGGCGACGGTCAATGCGGTCAGCAGCGGCGGCCGCGCGCTCAGGCTGGACCTGCTGCTCGACCGCAGCTAAAGCGCCGCTGCGATCCGCGCCAGCGCGCCACCCTCGGCCCGCCTGCTCAGTAGAGCGGTCGGGTCCCGATGATCTTGTCCGCTTCCAAGCCGGCGATCTCGGCGTCGCCGAGGCCGAGGATTTTCGACAGCACGTAATGATTGTCTGCACCGAGGATCGGGCCGACCCGTTTGATTGGCGGATGCTCTCCGTCGATCAGCGCGGGAAAGGAAGGATACGGATGGCGGCCGGCGGCCGGATGGTCGACGAACTGGAAGAAATCGGCCGCCGCAAGGCCGGGATCCTTGAGCAGGTCCGAGGGCGCGAGCACCGGGGCCGCTGGAACGCCGCGCGCCTGCAGATCGCGCGCGAGTTCGTAGCGATCGAAGCGCGCGGTCCACTCGGCGACGAGGGGGTTGAGCGCCTCGCGATTGCGCCGGCGAAGCATCGGGGTGGCGAAGCGCGCGTCGGCGGCCCATCCGGGTGCGCCCATCGCCGCGAGCAGCGCGCGCCACTGTTCTTCGGTCGCGACGCTGATCGCGACCCACGCGTCGTCACCGCGCGCGGGGAACGCGCCATGCGGCGATGCGGCCGAGTCGTCGCTGGTGGCGCGTGCGCGCGGGCGTCCGGTGAACTCGAATTCGACCAGCGCGTCGGCGATGTACTGCATGCTCGCCTCGAGCTGCGAGACGTCGACGTGCCGGCCCTCGCCGGTTGTGCGCGCGTGATGCACGGCGGCGAGCGTGCAGAAGGCGGCGAGGTAGCCGGCGAACGGATCGGAAACGCCCACGCCGTGAATCAGCGCACCCTCGCCGGTGTATCCGCTCAGTCCCGAGATTCCCGAGAGCGCCTCGCCGATCGCGGCGAACGAAACGTAGTCGCGCCACGGCCCCTCCTGTCCGAAGCCCGAGACGGAGGTCATCACGATCGCCGGATTGACCTCGCGCAAGGTCTCGTAGGAAAGCCCGAGCTGCGGCATCACGCGCGGCGAGTAGTTCTGCACCACTGCGTCGGCGCGCTTGACGAGTTCCTTGAACAGCCGTACACCCTCGGGCCGCGCCAGATCGAGCGTCAGGCTGAGCTTGTTGCGGTTGGTGGCGTTGAATGGCGGCGACAGCTCGTAAACCTCGGCGGGATCGCCGGGGATCGCGACGATTCGAAACTGATCGGGCCGCTGGATCGATTCGACCTTGATCACTTCGGCGCCGAGGTCGGCCATGATCGCGGTCGGCAGCGGCCCGGCCCAATAAGCGGTGAAATCGACGACGCGGACTCCGTCGAGCGGCAGGCGATCGGCGCTCATATCACCCCCATCTCGGCAAGCGTGGCGAGTTCTGCGGCCGCGTGCTTAAGCTCGCCCGTCAGAATTTGTTCCGTATGCTCGCCGAGCAGCGGCGCGCGGCGGGGAACCGGCCATTCGCCGCCGCATTTGGCGGGTCCTCCAGGGAAGCGGTGGCGTCCGGCAACGGGATGTTCGATCTCTTCGAAGAAGCCGCGCGTCTTTACTTGCGCCATCGCAGCGACCTCATCGATCCGGTTGACCCTGCCCATCGGGATGCGATTTTCCTGGCACTGCCGGAAAATCTCCTCGCGCGTGTGCGCAGCGGTCCATCGGGAGATCTCGACTCCGAACTCATCGACGCGCGCCTCGCGGTCCCTGCGGGTCTTGAAGCGCGGATCGTCGACGCCCGCGACTTTCATCAACGCTTCGATTTGCGCGTCGGTGGCGGCCGCGGCGGTGACGTCGCCGTCGGCCGCTTTGAACGTGCGGTAGGCGGCCCATGCCGGATAGCGATCGCCCGCGCGTTTGATTTCGGTGCCCGTATAGGAGAGGAAAGTTTCGTTGAAGCGCGTGGTGAAGAGCAGCGCCTCCTGCGCGGCCACATCGATGCGCCGGCCGCGCCCGCTTGCGCGCGCGCCGCGCACCGCGGCCAGTGCCGCGATCGCGCCGACCACGCCCGGTACGAATGCGGTCATCGTGCGGCTGTTGCTGATGAGCGGCGTGCGCCGCGGCTCTCCGAGCTGTGCCATCCATCCGCCGAGCGCGGCCAGCTGAAGCTCGGTCGCAAGCCATTTCTCGTACGGTCCGCCCGCGGCGAAGCGGCGAAAGACAATGCGCACGAGCCGCGGATTCGCGCGGCCGGCGGAACCCTCGTCCGCCGCGCCGCTGAGGCCGCGATCGTCGATCAACACGTCGGCGCGTTCGAGCAGACGCTCAAGGATTGCAGTTCCGTCGGGGTGCTCCGCATCCAGCGTGAGGCTGCGCTTGCCGGAAGCGGTAAACATGAAGAGCCCGCCGCGTTCGAGGCCCGCGCGATCGTCGAGGAACGGCGGCAGCCATCGCACCGCGCTACCCGTGCGCGGGCGCTCGACCAGCATGACGTCGGCGCCCATCCGCGCGAAAAGCCGCCCGCAGAAAGCGGCGGAGCATCCATCGCTCAATTCGACGACGCGGACGTCTCGCAGCAAATCGGTCATCGCACGCTCCCCAGGATTCGCGGCAGCCTCCAGCGATTTCCGCAACGCGGAGCGATTCCGGGCTGTGCGCCGGCGGCCTCGCTAATCTAGTCTCGCTCGCGCGGTAATGCTAAGTGCTACACGGTCTAGCTAATCGCACGGACCGCGCCGCGGGACAAGAGCGGTGCTCCGCCGGCTAGCGAGACGAGGGCGGTTGGGAAGAAGTATTCGAAGCCTAAGTAATATCGAGCCGGCTCGCCCGCGCCGGTCCCTGCGGTACCAGGGCTCCACATTCAAGTCGCAAGCCCGCAGTTCAACCAGGGCTTCGCGTCCACGGCCCGACGCATCGTGCCGGGGCATGATCCGAGAAGCACAGTCTTTAGTAGTCGAGGGGGAAAGAAATGGAAGGAGCAGGGATCCGGCGATGGATCGTTGTGATAGCGGTGGTGCTCGGTGGTCTTGCGGCGAGGCCGAGTCCGGCGGCGTCGCAGGTTTGCGGCAGCACACCTCTTATCAGCTGTCCCGTCGATCGCGCGGACATCGAAATCAACAGCCACGTCTGCCTGCAGCAAGACTGCGATTTCGGCAAGATCACGATAAAAAGCGGCGGCGAGCTTGATATCCCCGACCAGACGCGCGCGCTCAAGGTCAAAGAGATAATCGTCTCGGGCAGCCTGCAGATCGGCACGGCCGCCATGCCGGTCGGCACCTCGAGCCTCGGCAATCGCATCACGATCACCTTCACGGGCGAGCGCCCGTGCCCGTCGCCGCAGAAGTGCGCGAAATTCTCCAAGGGCATCGAGGTGATGTCCGGCGGCGCGCTCGGCCTGTACGGGCTCAAAGGCGTTCCGCCAAGCCAGGTAAGCTGGAGCTACCTTGGCGCGGCGGCGGGGCCGCCGGGGCGGTACGGCGCGGGCACCGGCGTCGGCAACCCGGTCGCGGCGAACGGCGATACGGTGATCCAGCTGGCGGACGACGTCAGCAGCAAGGGCTGGCAGGCGGGCGACTGGATCGTGGTTGCGACGACCAGCTTCAATCCGTTCGAGACCGAGTTCGTGCAGATCGATTCTTTCCCGGCGCCGAACATGATCAAGCTGGTGCAGCCGCTTAAGTACTATCACTTTGGTTTCGGCGGACCCGCGCCGAACTCCTGCACCGGCGGCGCGCAAACCGCGGGCTGCAACTACGGCGTCGACGAGCGCGCCGAAGTCGGACTCATCACGCGCAATATCAAGCTGACGGCGGCGATCCCCGACGATCCGAACAGCCGGCATTGGGGCGGCGACATCATGTTCCACAGCGGTTTCGACGAGGCCGCCACCCGCGTCCAGGGCGTCGAGATCGAAAAATTCGGCAAGGACCAGCTCGGCAGCTATCCGATTCATTTTCACCGCGACGGCGCGCTCAGCAACGCGACGGCGCTGGTCAACGCCAACAGCATCCATCACAGCTTCAACAAGTGCCTGGTGGTGCATTCGACGAGCAACGTGACGCTGAAGAACAACGTGTGCGCGCGTATCGTCGGCCACATCTTCTACGAGGAGTGGGGGAACGAGACGGGCGTCGTGCTCGACAGCAACCTCGGCCTCGGTGCGATGAGCAACAACTTCAACATCAATGCGCCGACGCCGGGACTCAGGAAGAAGCTGGTCGAAAACTACTGGTGGACCGGCGATAACCTGGTCAAGCAGGCGGGCTACAACTACAACGGCTTCAATATTCCCGATACCGATGGCCAGCAGAATCCGACGCGCGGCGGATGCGGCATTGCCCAGGGCGACGGCACGCTGAAGCTGCAGGATCCCAAGGAGATTGAGACCAACGTGGGCGGGCAACCGGGATGGAAGAACTGCCCGGAGGGCCAGATTTACTTCGAACCGGCGAGCGGGTTCTGGATTGTCAATCCGACTACGGTGCTTACGAACAACTCGATCGGCGGATGCCAGGGCACCGGGCGCGCATACTGGTATGTTCCGCCGAAGATCAATATTTCCAATCCGAAGGATCCGCTGGAAAAGGAAGTCGACGTCAAGTTCCAGCCCGAGGGCTTGTTCCAGAATAATCGCGCCCACGCATGCTATTCGGGACTCTATGCGGAGGGGGAGGACGGCGTGCTTTCCGACCAGCTCTTCCCGCACAAGCCCGCCTCCAGCGGCGTACCGGCGACAGCTGACGATCCGCCCCTGTTCAGCACGTTTGACCGCATCACAGCGACCCGCAATCGCGACCGCGGCGTGTGGCTGCGGCCCGACTGGTTCGTGGTCAAGAATGCGCGGCTCGCCACCAATCGCGACAGCGTTTCGCTGGTGAGCGCGGGCGGCTTCGACGGCGCGGCTCCGGGAAGCTGGGCGATGCTGGAAAATTCGGTGGTCGTCGGTCTCAGCCAGAACAACGTCGATCGTTTCGGCCCCTGTCCTTATCCCGATCAGGCGATGGGACTGCCCAACACGGGCCGCATCACCGGATGCATCGACGTGACGCCGATAACCTTCAACGACGGCAAGCCGGTGCTGCCCAATCCCGGCTACGACGTAGTGGCGCGCGGCTATCCCACGCCGAACTGGAACTTCGCGGGCTTCATGATCTATGACGGCCCGGCGCTGATCTTCAATGACGCGTTCGTCAACTTCAACGTCGATATCAGGAAGTATCTCACCGGCGAGGATCGCGCCGCGCTCGACTATTTCACCCGCAACAACGAATTCACCAATCATCTCGGGGTTTACGAGGGCGACGCCGCGCTCGGATGGTTTCAGTCGAACCAGAGCAGCTATCCGAACGCGCAGGCAAGCGAAGGCCTGACCTTCGATCACGTCGATCTGCGCCATCAGATCTATACTGACAAGGTTAACCTGGGCCCCTTCAATGACGGCGACAAAAACACGCTGATCGTCGATCTTGACGGTACATTGACGGGTTTTGAAGTTGTTCATGGCGGCAACGTCAAGGTCGATAACGCAATCTCGCTCAACAATCTGCCGTTCAACGCGACCGCCGTGCGCGCGCAGCCGGCCGACGAGCAGTTGACGCAGACCTCGGCGGATGAGTGCCTGGCGCAGGGCGCGCAGGATACCTTGGCCGAGCAGCGCCCGACGTCGCTGATCGAACCCGGAAGCCTGGGCACGCTCGAGTTCGAGGCCGAGACGCCACAGACCTGCGAGGCGGCTCCGAACCAGACGCCGCCCTGCGATTGCAACCTGGAGGCAGGACCCAACCCTCCCGCATGCACGCCGGAACAGCAGGCGGCGCTCTGCACGTGTCACAGCAACTGGCAGCACATGACTTTTACCAAGGATTCGACCGACTACGATGCGCTATTTCCGCAAGACAAACCCAAGCACTGGAGCATGGTGCTGCACGGGCGGAATTTCCTCGGCGTATGGGAGCCGAAGGTAATGAACGGTTACGGCTACACGATCGGCGCGAGCTCGGGCAAGAAAAGCGGCAACAACGCGACGGTGGGGATTCCATCAACCATCGATCTGACGCTCGCCGATCTCAACATGCCCAGCATTTCGGCGGGCAATCCTTTCTACGTTCGAGTGGGTATTTGCTATAGCAACAAAGACCAGACGCATCCGTCGAACGATTTCAAAATCGTGCGCGGCTATAAGTCTTTCGGCGCGGGGAACGTTTCTCCCAAGGACCCCGAGCTGCAGAAATACTGGAACAAACTTCCCTGCGATCAGCTCGACAGCCAGCATCCGCCGAACGCTACGGCCTGCCCGAGCGAGGGCGCGGTGGTTGATGGCGCATGCCCGGACGGCCAGGCGCCGGTCGCCGGGATGTGTCCGAAGGCCCAACTGGACGATAACGGGATAACATCGGTTGCCGACCTGCTGGATTCGAATACGCATCTGCCGGTTCCCAACAAGTATTTCTACGACAAGAAATCCGGGATGCTGCTTTTCTACATGGTGCAATCGGCGCCGAACGCGCTGGGGCCGTCGCCGCTCGGAAGCTGCGGCGCCAATGCGCAAACGCCGCTGCCGCCGGAATGTCCGCACGGGAGCGAGACTTACTATACGTGCCCGGCCGGAGGATGCACTTCGTATCGCGTGAAGATGAAAGGGGCGTACGATCCCGGACGGTCATCCTGCAATCCCTATCCGCCCAACGATGCGAACCACAACTTTACGCAGGATCCTCCGGCGAACCAGAACACGCTCGCTTACGTGGTGCCGAGTCCAGCTCCCAGCCCCGCCCCGCCGTTCAACACCGGCGACCCGGTGACGCTGACGGTGGGCGGCACCCCGGAATACCCGCACGCGACAGCCAATCCGCCGCCGGTCTGCCAGGTGGCCGCCGGTACCAACACGGACCCGGGACCGCCATGGTCCTCCGGGTCCGAGTACGCCTACTATCAGATTGGCGTTAACACCGGCACGCTGGTGACGATCAATAACGCAGTACTTGCGCAGCGGTCGCCCAACCAGTTCATCGCGCCGCTGCAGATCGGCCAGACTTATACGCTGTCGGCGATGAATGGCGCCGCCTCCTGCAGCACCAGCTTCACGACCACGGGAACGCCGGAGAATCCTTCGGCGACGGTCGGCACGCCCGACACTTGTCGCCTGAGCCCGAACGGGAGAATCTTCGGCTTGCCCCCGCCGTTTTAGAGGGAGATGGTATTTGGGGAAACCGTGATGGAACGAATCGCGCTCAGGCCGGGTAATTTTCCCTGGTACGACTATTCGCGCTACACGTTCTCGCTCGGGCTTAGCGCCGGCGGGCGAACGATGCTCTCGGGCCACTCGGCTTCCGAGTATGATGCCGATACGCGCGAGATGGTTGTACGCGGAGGGATGCGCGAGCAGGCGCGCACCGCATGGGCAAAGATCGCCGCCATTCTCGAAGCCGGCGGCCGAAGCCTGGCCGAGGTCGTGCGCTTGGTCGAGTACGTCACGCCGGAAGGGATCGAGCGCTATGCCGAGGCCGCCGCGGTTCGCAGCGAATTGTTGGGCGACAACCGCCCGGCGGTCAGCATCGTGGTGGTGAACCGCCTGCTGCGGCCGCAAGCGCTCATCGAAATCGAAGTCGACGCGGAGCCCTCGGAGCCGCCGCCGAGCGCCGGGCGCGGATGGCCGCCGACAGCGGCGGCCGCGCGAGCTGCCGGCGGGGTGGTCTATCTTTCGTCCATTCTGCCGCTCGACGATGCGGGTGCGGTCATCGCGCCGGGCGATCTCATCGGGCAGGCGCGCGCAATTTACCGGCGCGCAGCGGGCATACTATCCGCGCTGAGTCTGGGAATGGACCGCGTGGTGAAGACGGTTGATTATCTCACGCCCGCCGCATTGCCGAACTACAGGAAGACCGGCGCGGTGCGCCGCCAATTCCTGGGGCCGGTTTATCCCGCCGCGACCGGAATCGTAATGAAGCGCGTCGGCTATCGGGACGCGATGCTCCAGGTCGATTTCATCGCGTCGCGCCATCCGCCGGCGGCGGTCAATCCCGGATGGACGCGCTATGCGGAGTTAACCTACAGCCCCGCTGTGCGCGCAGGCGAAATGCTTTTCATCGCCGGGCAGACGGCGCTCGATCCGCGTAGCGCAACCCCGATGCATCCGGGCGATGTCGCTGCGCAGGCCGCCTACGTGTATGACAACATCCTGCAAGTGGTCGCGGCGGCGGGCGGCGGTCCCGAACATCTGGTCAAAACCGTCGAGTACGTCACCGCAGCCGCGCTCGAGCGCTATCGCGAGGTGGCGGGCGTGCGCTCGCGGATGTTGCGGACGCCGTTTCCCGTGTCCACCGGATGCGTATGCGAAACCCTGCTGCGCCCGGAATATCTGATCGAAGTCGATGCGCTCGCGATAGTTCCCGCAGCCTAGTACCTAACGGAGCGTTCTCTAATCGACGCGCTGCTGACAGACGAGCTTCGAGGATGGATCGGGCGCGAGTTCAGTTATACGGCGCCCGAGGAGATCGGCCGCGCCTCGATCCGCTATTTCGCGCTGGCGATCGGCGACGAGAATCCGCTCTATACTGACGAGGCCTACGCGCGCGCCGCGGGCTATCCTTCGATCGTCGCTCCACCGACCTTCGTGTGCGAGACCAGCCAGTACGCGCATCGTCCGCCCGATTCCGACGGCTATGTGGGCCACACCTGGGACTTGCCGATCAGGAGCTGCCGTATGATCCGGGGCGGACACGACTACGAATTTTTCCGCTCAGTGCTGCCGGAAGATCGGATCACCGTCACCTGGCGGCTCGAGGATATTTCGGAGCATCGCTCCTCGCGAGGCGGGTCGATGCTGATCGTGATCTCCGCGGCGACCTACGCTAATCAACGCGGGGAACTTCTCGCGCGCAACCGCGAGACGCTTATTTTTCAGCCGCTTGAGGTTTCGCGATGAGTCAGCAGACAGAGGCTCTGCCCGCGCTGGAGATCGGCGGGCCGGTCCCGCCGCTCGAACGCACGCTGACCCAGGTGCGGCTGGTGGCCTACGGCGGCGCAACCTGGGACTGGCATCGCCTCCACTACGAACCGGAGTACGCCCGCGCGCGCAACATCGCCGGACCGATCGTTGACGGGCAGATGTTCGGCGCGCTACTGGCCGAAGCGCTGCTCGACTGGCTCGGGCCGCGGGCATTCATCCGGCGGATGAGCTTTCGTCTGCGCGCGATGGTATTTGCGGGCGAGACGGTGCGCTGCGAGGGCGAGGTGGCGTCGATCGTTACCGAAGCGGATCGCCACGTCATTCAAGTGGCGCAGCGCGTGCGCGTGGTCGACCGAGTCGCGGTCGAGCCGGCGAGTGCCGAGATCGTTATCGCGAGATAGTTGCCGCAGGACAACTGAAGCTGTTGTGATTTCCGCGACCAGGAAGCCAGGACTTTGCCCCGACTCTAAGATTTGGGTTCGGGCGGCGCCGGGAAGCATGGCAGCTTGTGCACCACCGCGTAACGGAAGGGCCGTTCGTTCCAGGTGAAAGTTCCGCCCGCAGACCCAAAGCCCATCTCCAGCGCATTCAGCTGATCCTGTTCCGTCACGTCGCGCGCGTCCGCCGGCGCATAGGCCACGAAGGCGGTCGAGTCTGCGGTAAGCTCGCTCTGCAGCGGAGGCTGAAAGTTCATCTTGGTGAAGTTGCTCGCGAGCTTCCATCCGCCGTCCTTCGTGTCCTGGTTCGGCATCGCCGCCCATGCCGGGTCGAGGTCAGTGCCGACCAGGCTCAACTCGCGATAGCGGGTGACGCCGGTCTTGTCGGTTTTCAATTCGACCAGCATCGGCACCTCCTGCGACAGTTCGTCGCAGACGTCGCTGTCGGGCGGAGGCATGTCCTTGTCCTGATGCGATTGATGCGAGGCCACGATGCCGCCCACGGCCAGATTGGCGACGCCGCTGCCGACCGCCTCGGCCGCCTGGATAGCCACCGGGGCGAGTTGAATTGCCGCCATCCAGCATCCACTGGCGACGACGGCGAGCGCGAAGGCTCCGGCCGTCAGTGCGGCTCGCTTCAACGTCGCGCGATGCGACACGCAGTTGATCTGAGCTCGTCTCGCACATCTGCGCCGGCCTGACCGCCGGCGCGAGAGCTGAGCTCCCCCCTCATCAGGCGCCACTTTAGCATTAGCGAGGCTGGTCCGCACGATAGCGGCTCGTGGCATGAGGCGGCTCCATGGCGAGGGCGGCGACCGGAACCAAAACCTGGGCCGATATGAAGATCGTTGATCGGGCGACGAGAGAAATGTGTGATACTCATGTGAGAGAATCTGTTCGCCAACGGCGCCTACCACCCATTCTCCTGAGCCTCGCTGCCGGGATCGCGCTATTCGTTGTTCAGGATTGCGCGTTCGTGGCCAAAACCGTTTCCACCGGCGGCGAGCAGCCGGTTCGTGTTGCGGTCGTGACCAAGGCCAAGGCCCCGCCGAACGAAGGCCCGCGGGTGATCGTTTTCTGCCTGGACGGAGCCGGCTATCCGCAATTGATGGAAGCCATTCGATCGGGCAAAGCGCAACGCATTGCGGCGCTCCTGGGCAAGGAGCAGGGCAACGGGTTGTTCGAGCATGGATATTCGGCGCCGGGCGTCTTGAGCGTGCTGCCATCGAGCACGGTCGCCGACTGGTCGGCGGTATTCACCGGCAAGCCGCCTGCGCAAAATGGATGGCCCGGCGACGAATGGTTCGACCGCGCGCATCAACGCTTCTATGCGCCCGTGCCGATCACCGTTACCCAGACGGCCGACTTCTCGGCGATGCTCAACGACGATCTAATCGGCTCGCAACTCAAGGCACCGACATTGTACGAGCGGCTGAAGCGCCGCTCTTATGTTTCGATGCTGATGGTCTATCGGGGCTCGACGCTGTTCACGACCGTGCCGCCCGCGACTTTCGCCGGCTTCGTCGGCAACCTGGTCGAGGGCAAGCTCGCCGGAGAGACCGCGCTCGAGGCTATCAGCAAGACGCTCGACCTGGACTCGACGAGCAAGCTTCTGCAAGCTATTGACGAGCATGGACTGCCGCGGCTGCAGATCGTTTATTTCCCAGGGATTGATATTTTCACGCACGCCTCGCCCGATCCTCTACATGCTCAGGTCAATTACATCGAGAATTCCACCGACCCCGCGGTGGGCGAGGTGCTCGACGCCTACGACAAACGCGGAGCGCTCCCCAACACCTTCGTAATTTTTGTCGCCGACCACGGTCATACGCCGACCTTGAATGAGACCAGGAATCGGCTGGGCCCGGACGATCCGGGCTCGCCTTTTGCCACCCTCAAGGCGGCCGGGTTTCGAGTCCGCAAGGCGTCGCTCACGGTGAGTAAGAGCGAAGAGGACTATCAGGCCGTGATCGCCTCGCAAGGCTTCATGGCGTACGTCTATCTCGCCGACCGCTCGACCTGCGCGGCCGCCGGGCACAAGTGCGACTGGACGAGGCCGCCGCGCTTTCACGCGGACGTGATGAGGGCAGTGCGCGCCTTCTACAAGGAGAATCAGGCCGGGCAGCCGATCCCGCAAGGCAAGGGCACTATCGATCTTATTTTTGCCCGCGAACCTGCCGAAGCGGACGAGGAGGCGGAGGCCTTCAAGATTTTCGACGGCCGCACGCTGGTTCCGATCTACCGCTATCTGCGAAGACATCCCCGGCCGGACCTCACAGATCTCGATGAGCGCATGAGATGGCTCGGAGAAGGTCCGTATGGCGGCCGCGCCGGCGATATAGTGCTTCTCGCCAAAGCCAGTTCTGCGATTCCGATCCAGGACAGATACTACTTCGCTGCCACGACGCACTACTCATGGCATGGAAGCGCGGATATGTCTGACAGCAATGTGCCGCTGATTCTGGCTCTTGAGGGCGGCTCCGGCGCCGCCATGCAACGGATCGTCGATGAAGTGAGCGAGGACGTTACGCTCTCCGAAATGGCCGTTACGCCGCTGGTGCTCGCACTGATCGGCCGTGAATAGGCCCGCTGCCGCGCCAGCTTGCGTCCCTTCGCGGAACCTTGCTTCGGTTGGGTATTCGGACGAAGGAAACTTCCGGCAGGTTCAGACGCTCATGCGACGCTTCGCGCGTGAGCGCGTTCGCGACTTGTGACAGCGACATACGCAGGCGCTGTTGGCGCATCGCCCGTGACCGCCGGTCGCGCATTCGATCACATTCGTGACGCTATTGAGCAATCCCTGCACCTCTGACGCCAGCGGCTCTTCCGGCAGCATTCCTACTGGCGTTGCGGCTTTGACCGAAAAGAGAGTGCCCGCGGTTCGCACAGCCTCTTTAGCTGTGCGTAAATTCGACAGCCACGAAAGAGTCGAAAATTGACCCGGCCGGATGAGGCTGACAGTTTTTGTAGACTTCTTCTTGTTCAAAGTCACGACAACCGATTGTTGCGGACGCCTGAGTTTCGCGTTCACCAAAATCAGCTTATCAATCTTGCGCGTGGCGACGGAAGCAAAATTTCATGCGTTGACCAGAAAAGATACGTGTTTGCGGCCCCTAACTTCAGAAGCAGTCTGACCAGTTAAAATAGAACGTGCAAAATAAAGCCTAAGCTAGGGCATATTCTGATGTGATTTATCGTCGCGCAAAAATACCCAGCTGTGGAAAATCGTTCGCCGCGGATCGTTTCATTCGCCGTGCGCCGTCGAAATTTCAGCGATGGAACTCCTCCAGTTTGCTGATGTCGAAGATTTTGCCCACCTGCTCGAGATTGACCGCCGGATAGCCGGTTCCGAAATCGGCAAATATCGTCGCGCGCTGATTGATGTAGTCGGTCGCCGTGATGCCTTCCAGCTGAGTCGAATCCACGCCGTGATTGATCTCCGCCCATTCTTTGTAATCTTCAGTCCACCGGGATGAATAGACGATCGTCTTCCACAGCTTGTGCTGACGGTTGAACGTTCCGGCCATCCACGGATGCCAGTTTTCGGCGTCCCAGAACATGACCACGCCGCTATACGGATGGTCGGGCTTTTTGGAGATGCGCTCGACCACCGCCATCCGGCGGATCGACCAGACGTCGTCGGGCAGATTGCCGTTGGGGCCGTAATAATGCCCGTAGTCGTTCTTGCCGTCCATCACAACCAGCATGTCCTTCCATCCGAGGAACTTGAAATTCCACTGCGCGATGCGGTCGGAGAAAGTGTAGAAATCCTCGTTGGTCTGATCGCTGCCGCCGAGCGAATCTTCCTTGACCTCAACCGAGACGCGGCGCACGCGCCGCGACTGCGGATCGTAGGCCCAGGCGTCGTCGGAGCGATGGGGATCGTTATAGCGGTAAGTGATAAAAACCTGGCCGCGCAGGTCGAAGGGCGAGAAGAAGCCGGAGAACTCCTTGTAATAGATGTCCTTGGCTTCGGGCAGGGGCAGCAGCCCGCCGGCGTCGGCGCGCGGCGCGAGATGGCTGAAGTAAACCCGCTCGTACAGGATGTTCGCGGTTTTGACGAACGTGCCGCCGCCGCCGAAGAACTTCGACGCTTCGCTCGGCAGCTTGCTCTTGTAGTCAACCCCGCTGATCCATCCCGCCGGCGGCGTCTCGATCACGTTGGGCGCCTGGCCCTGATGGCTGCCGCCGAAGCGGTCGTAGAGAAAGAGCACGCTGATGATGATTGGTCCGTAGTTCCACCATCGAGCCTCGAAATTCCACGCTGCCTTGTAGCCCGAGAGCGGATCGGAGGCGCTAAGCGATGCGTTGGCGAAGGGTTGTCCGCAGAAATAGTTGTCGATCGAGCCGTCGGCATTCATCTTGACCTGCGCCTGGTACTTCTCGGTGCAATCCATGTAGTCCCTGCGCGGCGTGTGATTGCGGGTCGCGATGATCTCCATGCGCATTTCCGGAAAATTATACTGCTCGACATAACCCGGCATCATGAACGGGCGAATCCGATCGAGATCCTTGGCCGTCAGGACGTCGCCGGGTTTGAAATCGGGCTTGGCGTCGCGATATTTCGCGAGCCACTGGTCGATGTCCGCGCGGGTGGTGTCGCGAGGATCCGCCGCACGCGCGAAGGCCGCGCATCCGGCGACCAGCGCCAGCGCAAGGCTCACGATCCCGCCCACGCGTATCAGTCGCGCACGCGCGCTGGAAACTATCACGGTCTTCGAAGAGTCGCTGCTCACGAATTCTCTCTCCCTCACGGAGTGCAAGGCAGGCCCGGACGCCCGAGCGGACGCTCGGGCGCGCGTTTTTTTGCACTCGATAGCTGACGGCTGGGCCGTTTGTTCTGTCTATGTTGCAGGCATTGGGCTCCGCGCCACCATCGAGCATAGGAAACAGCGGCGGCCGTTCGCAAACGGATCAGGCCACGCGCGCCGCCCTCGCAATGTCGTCGGACTGCCGGCCGGCGGCGTGCCGGGCGGGCGGCCCCGTTGCGGGCGGGCGCAAAACAGCCTGTACTGTAAGGGGGGGACGCATGATTACGCTTCGTTTTTCGTCCGGCCCGGGTTTGGCAACGAGGACCCGGGCTTCGGCTGAAAATTCCGCCGTGACGCTCGCTCTCTTCGTAGCGATGGTATTGCTGCCGCTATCGAACGCGCCGGCGCTTGCGCAAGGCACCTGCAGCGGGATGAGTCTCGGGAAACTTGCGAGCCTCAACGGGTTCGTTCCTTTCCCGCCGGATAATTTGTGGAACACGGATATTTCCAGCGCCAAGCTGGACCCGAACTCGGACAACATCATCAATTTCATCGGCGCTGGCGTGACGCTGCATCCGGACTTCGGCTCCGGTCTCTACGGTGGACAATCGATCGGCATTCCGTACCAGGTTGTGGGCGGCAAGCAGCCGAAAGTGGGGATACGGCTGGGCGCCTACGCCAGCGAAAGCGATCACCAGCCGTTGCCGATTCCGTACAACGCACTGATCGAAGGCTCTCCCGCGCCCGGCAGCGGCGATCGTCACGTGCTGGTGCTCGACCGGCACGGATGCTGGCTATACGAACTCTATAACAGCCATCGGCTGACGGCGCCCGACTGGAGCGCCGACTCGGCCGCCGTCTGGGACATGGCCGCCGACGAGCAGCGGCCCTATACCTGGACTTCGGCCGACGCCGCGGGATTGCCGATCTTTCCGGGTCTGGCAAGATACGACGAGGTCGCCGCCGGCGCGATCAATCATGCGCTGCGGTTCACCGTGCCGGTGACGCGCCAGGCGTTCACGCCGCCCGCTTCGCACTGGGCCTCCTCGAATACGAACTCCGACGCGCCGCCGATGGGCATGCGGCTGCGGCTCAAGGCCGATTTCGATATCTCGGGATTTTCGTCGGCCAACCAGGTGATCCTCACGGCGCTCAAGAAATACGGGATGATCCTCGCCGACAACGGCAGCGCCATTTATATCAGCGGCGCGCCGGACCCTCGATGGAACAACGACGACCTGGGCAACCTTAAGACGATCGCCGCGTCGAATTTTGAAGTGGTGCTGATGGACCCGGTTTACACCAGCTCTGACGTGCCCAGCGGTCCGCCTCCGATGATCGGCAGCTTCACGGCAAATCGCCGCTCGATCGCTGCCGGCCAGTCGGTAAACCTTAACTGGAGCGTCAGCGGCGCGAGCTACGACATTATCTCGCCGCTGGTCGGGCCGGTGCGGGGCACGAGCGTCAGCGTCACGCCGGGGGCGACGACGACGTTCATCCTGCGCTCGACCAACGAGTACGGGCGAACCAGCTCGAGCGTAACCGTCACGGTGCACTGAAGCGCCGCATCACGCCATGCAGTTCAAGCAACGGCGATATTCATCCGGAGGAGAGGGCTTCGGCGCCGCTTATCAGATCCAGGATCTCCGTCGTTATAGTTTCCTGCCGCAGGCGGCGCGCGAGGCTGGTAAGTTCCTTGGACTTGTTTCCGATGTTCTGATGGGCGGCCTCCATGGTCCGGAAGCGCGCCGAGTTTTCGCTGAAGAAGGATTGCATCGCCGCGTTCTCCAGCGCCGCGAAGAAATATTCGCCCACGATGTCGTCGAAGAGCCGGCGCGGGCGCAGATTGATCAGAGGCGGCGTTGCCGGGGCGGGCTCTTCGAGAACCGGCATTTCGAGCGGCAAAAGCCGATGCTGCTCGAGCCGCGATAGCTGACTATCTGCAAAGCGCGCGTAAATGACCTCGACTCCCGCGATCCGGCCGTCGCTGAACATGCGATAAAGTTCTATCGCGACCCGACCGGCCGCCGCCGTAACTCCCGCGCAGTGAGTAGCCATCGGGAGTACTATATCCGGGTTCAAACCGCGCTCGCGGCCTATCTGCGCCCCCCGCGATCCTACCACGATCAGCACCATCCGGCCTGCCCGATCGGCCAGGGTTCGGACCGCGGCGTTAAGGGGTTGTTCATTGAAGCCACCGCAGAGACCGTGCTCGGCGCAAAACACGATCAAGCCCGACTTGGCCGGCGCCGGCGCCGGCGTAACGGTACCGTCCGCGGGCAGCATCGTTGCGGCATCCGACAATGCCGCCCGGATCGTTTCCGAATAATGGCGGATTGGTTCGAGCGAGCGCAGCGCCTGTTGCATCTGCGAGGCCGCGATCGCGCGGATCGCCGAGACCACGTTGAGCAATTCGTCCAGCGACGCGATCCGCGTCGCAAGTTCCCTTTCCTGGGCCATCGTCTTGTCAGCGCCGGCAAAAGCCGCCCCGGCGTCAGGCGGTTTGTTCGACCAGCTCCGTGATGGCCGCCACGAGCGCCGAGCGTCCGCGGCTGTCGAGGTCGCCGGTGGCGTTTATTCGACCGCCCAGTTCGCGTCCCTGCGTCCCCAGCCATTCGCCGATCTTGGTTCGCAGTTCAGCCATCCGGTCTGCGGGAAGCCGGTCTATGAGCTTTTCTTCAATCGCCAGTAGCAAGGCTACCTGGTGCGCGAGGGAGAGCGGAGCGTATTGTGGCTGGGTCAGGATAGTTCGAATCCTGCGGCCGTGCTCGACTATATTGCGCGTGCGTTCGTCCACCATGCCTCCGAACCGGGTGAAAATTTCGAGTTCGAGGAATTGCGCGTATTCGAGCCGGAGCTTCTCGGCGAGCTGGCGCATCGCTTCCGACTGTGTCTTGCCGCCCACGCGAGAGACGCTTCGGCCGACATTCACCGCGGGCTTTTGTCCCTCATGGAACAAACGCGCGTCGAGAACGATTTGTCCGTCGCTGATGGAGATCAGGTTGGTCGGTATGTAGGCGGAGAGATTGCCTTCCTGGGTTTCCGCGATGGGCAGGGCGGTGAGCGATCCTCCCCCCCGCGCGCGGCTCAATTTCGCCGCGCGCTCGAGCAGCCGGGAGTGGATATAGAAGATGTCCCCAGGATAGGCCTCGCGCGCGGGCGGATTGCGCAGCAGCAGCGACAGCTGGCGATAGATCACGGCGTGCTTGCTGAGATCGTCGATGATCAGCAGCGCATCGCCGCCTTTTTCGGAAAAATACTCGGCCATCGTGCAGGCCGCGTATGGTGCGAGCCACTGGACGCCGGGCGGATCGTCGGCGGCGGCGAACACGAAGATGCAACGCTCGGGAGCGCCGTAGCTCCGAACCGCGTCGATTACCTGGTTGACCGACGACGTTTTCTGCCCGACCGCGCAGTAAACGCAAACGACCTCACTGTCGCGTTGGTTGATCATCGTTTCGATGGCCACCGCGGTCTTGCCCGTTTCGCGATCGCCGATGATCAGCTCACGCTGTCCGCGGCCAAGCGGCAGCATCGCGTCCACCACCAGGAGCCCGGTGTTGAGCGGGCTGTTGACGAGGTCGCGATCCACGATCGCGGGAGCCGGCCGCTCAACCGGCTGCACCGAGGCCGCCTCGATCGCCGCGCCGTCGTCGAGCGGCGCGCCGAGCGCGTTGACGATGCGGCCAAGAAGCTTCTCGCCGATCGGCACGCTTGCGACCGTGCCGGTTCCGCGCACGAGGTTGCCGGCCTCCACGCCGCCCGCGCCCAGCATCGCGCATCCAATCAGCTCCGGGTCGAGGGTGAGAACGATGCCCGCAACCGGCGCTCCTCCGTCCGAGCGCTCGAAGAGCAGCAATTCACCCAGCCGCGCGTCGGGCAGGCCGCGAACGCTCGCGACGTCGTCGCCGATCCGCCCGACCCGCCCAATCAGGTCGAGCCGAGGCTCAACCCTGAGCGCGCCTATCGCGTCGGCGGCCTTCTGCAGGCGGGCGCCGATTGACTCAGCGAGAATGTTCATCGCCGTGGAGTTCGTGCAGCGCCGCCGCCAGACTATCGCGCCAGTTGAAGCGCAGGACCGCGTGCGGGAGCGTGATAACGGCGCCGGCGATAAGCGCCGGGTCGGCGCTGAACGTGACGTCAGAGTTTCCGCCGAGCCGCTTGGCCAGTTGCTCACTCCATCGGGCCTGCTCCTGGGGCTCCAGCACGTGCGCCGTGGTTACCGAGAGGGAGCCTGCGCCCGGATTCAGAACGAGCCGCGCACGTTCTTGCCCGGGCAACTTATCGAGATAGTCGGTCACCCGCGCGAGAAACGGCTGTTCCATCGAGGGCATGGCCAGTTCGCGCAAGAAACGCTCGGCAAGGTTGGTTGCGAGCGTGACCGTTCGTTCGAAAAGTTCGTCGCCGGCTGCGACACGTTCCTCGTCAAGCCGTTTGAGCGTCTGCTCCCGGATTGTCTCCGCCTCCTTGCGGGCCTGCTCGATTATCTTTTGGCGCTCGGCTGCGACCTGTGCGCGCTCCTCCTCGATGATTTTCTGACGCTCGGCGTCAAGCTGGGCCTGCTTGGCCTCGAGTTCCTGCTTCAGCCGTTCGGCATCCTGCTTTTGCGCCGCAGCATCGGTCAGCGCGCGCGCGATTTCCTCCTTGCGCCGAGCGACGATCGCCTTGATGGGCTTGAACAGAAAGTGCTGCAGCAGCCACACGAGGACAAGGAAGTTCGCCGCCTGCAGCGTGAATGTCCACCAACTGAAATTCATCGCGCGGCAAACGGGTTGGCAAACAGCAGCAGCAGGGCGACTACCAGGCAGTAGATCGCCATCGTCTCGATCATCGCGAGGCCGACGAACAATGTGCGCGCGAGCGAGCCCGCGGCTTCGGGCTGGCGCGCGATCCCTTCCATAGCGGCCGCGATCGCGCGTCCCTCGGCGAGCGCCGGACTGATCGAACCGACCGCCACTGCGACCACCGCTCCGATTATGCTCAGCATCTGTACCGTCATCCCGAGACCTCCGTCACTTCGCAATAGTGCCGATACCGCCGCCGATATACACGGCGGCCAGGACCGTGAAGATGTATGCCTGCACCAGCCCGACCAGGATCCCGAACGCCATGAACGGAATCGGCACCAGCAAACCCGCCAGCGCCAGGATGATGGCGACCACCAGCTCCTCGCTCATCAGGTTGCCGAACAGGCGCATCGCCAAAGAGAATGAGCGCGTAATTTCGGACAGGATATTGAACGGAAGCATAATCGGGTTCGGTCTCAGATAACCCTTCAGATAGGGTACGAAACCCTGAAACCGAATCCCGTAAAAATGCACCGACAGAAAGACGATCGTGGCGAGCGCCGCGGGAGTCTCGAGCGAGGCCGTCGGCGGTCTGACGCCGGGCAAAACGCCGCACAGGTTAGCGACCACGAGAAAGATGAAGAGGGTCCCGAGCAAGGGCAGGAAGGGGCCCGCATCGCGATCGAGAGTTGACGCTATCTGCTCTTCAATTTCGAGAACGGCGGTTTCGATGACAGCCTGCGGGCCCTTCGCCACGACCTGCAGCGCGCGGGTCGCGATCCAGCAACCAACCGTCAGCACGGCCATCAATCCCCAGGTCGTTATAACCGTGCTGCTGATGGGTACGAAGCCGAGATGGAAGAGAACGGCCGTGCGTAGTGGGGATTCGATCATGGATTTTTTCCCATGGCGGTTCGATGTCTGTTGACCGCAACGATGCGGATCACCTGAAAGCCGGCCAAGGTCGAGAGCAGAGGCAATGCGCCCTGGCGCGCAGCGAGCGTGAAGATCGCGGCGGCCATGAGCAGGCGCGTTACATGGACCAGCGGAGCCTTCCAGTCGGCGCCCCCCGCGACATAAAGCAGCACGTTCCAGTCGAGCGCGGAAAAGAAGGCGATGCCCACGAGAGCGCCGAGCACGCCGTAGAGCAGAACTCGCAGGATAGCCGGGTCGGTCATTCGCTGTTCATCCTTTTCCACATCGCCCAGAAGCCGAAAGCGGCGCCGGAGAAGACCAGGGTTGCGCTCCAGAAAACGCCGCTGTTGAAAGTCCGGTCAAGCCACCGCCCGGCGAAGGCGCCGAGCAGAATTGGCGTGACCATGGTCCAACCGAAGCGGCCCATCATCGCCAGCGAACGTCCAAGCGGCCATTCGCCGGCGCGCAACCAATGCTCGCGTCTGCGGTGCGCGCGTTCGACCGCCTCCTCGAGTTCATCTTCTTCGCGCCGAGATTCCTCCTCGCCGGGTTCCTTGCGAGTCACGATGAGCGGCCTCGTCGCCTATTCCCGAGTCTTCGCCTTGACGGGCTGGTCCGCGGGCCGCAGATAGTGATAGATCTGGCGAATCGCGGCGTGCTCCAGCCGCAGCGCTCCAGCTCTCGCGGATTGCTCTTGCTCGACGTTCTTGATCATCGCCGAAAGAACCTGATTGCGCAGCAGCGCGAGATCTTCGTTGACGACCGCCTCGCGGGTCGCGATTTCGACAAGCTGACCCTCGCGGACGCGCAGCACGCCGCCGCGAACCGCTACATATTTCTCGGCGTTGCGCTCGTCGCGCCACCTGACCACGCAAATCGCAAGCGTCGTCAGCAGATCCGCGTGGCGAGGCTCGATTCCGAACGCGCCGCTGGAATCTTCGGCGCGAACGTAGCGCACCCGCTCCTGGTTGACCGCGACCTCGGTGGGCGTGGTGATCACGAGCTTCATCGGCATCCGCCTAGGCCTGCTCCTTGCGCATGGCGAGCTCTTTTTCGCGCGCGTCCTCGAACGTGCCGACCATGTAGAACGAGCTTTCTGCCCATTCGTCGCCTTCGCCCGACAATATCGCGCTGCAGCCCGCGATTGTATCTTCGACCGCGACCGATTTTCCCGGTACTCCCGTGAATTGCTGGGTGACCAGGAACGGCTGCGTGAGAAAGCGCTCGAGCCTCCGCGCGCGGGCCACGGTCCGGCGGTCCTCGGCGCTCAATTCTTCGACGCCGAGCAGCGAGATGATTTCCTGCAGCTCCCTGTAGCGTGCGATCGTTTGCCGCACGGCCTCGGCGACCGAGTAATGCTTCGCGCCCACGACTCGCGGATCGAGCAGTATCGAGGTCGAAGCCAGAGGATCGATCGCGGGGTAGAGCCCCTGCGCAGCCATATCGCGCGACAGCACGACCGAAGAGTCGAGGTGGCGGAAAGTTTCGACCACGGCGGGATCGGTAAAGTCGTCGGCCGGCACGTAAACCGCCTGGATCGCCGTCACCGAGGCGCCCGCGATGGACGCGATTCGCTCCTCCAGCTCCGCGATCTCGGTTGCCAGGGTAGGTTGATAGCCGACCTTCGAAGGCAGGCGCCCGAGCATCCCGGACACTTCCGCCCCGGCCTGGACGAAACGGAACACGTTATCCATCAGCAGCAACACGTCGCGGCCCATCACGTCGCGGAAATATTCGGCCACGGTCAAAGCCGTCATACCCACGCGCCAGCGCGCGCCCGGAGGCTCGTTCATCTGGCCGAAGATGAGCGCGGTGCGGCTCAGCACTCCGGATTCGCTCAGTTCAGTCAGAAGTTCGTGACCCTCGCGCGAGCGCTCGCCGATTCCCGCGAAGACCGAGATACCAGAATACTTTTCGACCGTGCTGCGGATCAGCTCCATGATGAGCACGGTCTTTCCGACGCCTGCGCCGCCGAACATCCCGGCCTTACCGCCCCGCGCAAGCGGGGCGAGAAGGTCGGCAACCTTGATACCGGTGCGGAAGACCTCGCGCTGGTGTTCCTGGCGGCTTATGGACGGCGAGCTCCTGTGAATCGGCCAGCGTTTGATTGCGGAGTCGAAGGGGCCGAGGTTATCGATCGGCGATCCGACCACGTTGATCAGCCGGCCTAGCACCATTTCGCCCACGGGAACCACAATCGGGCTGCCGGTCTGCCGGACCACCGCTCCGCGGCGCAGCCCTGCGGTGGTCTGCATAGCCACTCCGCGTACCGTTTTGCGGTCGAGATGCTCCTGCACTTCGATCACAAGTTGCACAGCTTGAGCATCACCGTCGGATTCGACGACGAGCGCATGGTAAATGGGCGGCAATCGCTGCGACGGGAACTCGACGTCGACCACTGAACCGCGAACCCGACTAACGGTTCCCGGCAGATCGGGGCCGGACACTGGGTTTTGAAGAGCTTCCTGCATGACATTGGAGATATGCGGCGTCCGTTACTCCACGGTATGGCAAAAGATCGGACGGCGCCGTTTCGAGTCGCCGCGACGAGCTTGTGACATGAAGCCTCGGTCCTGATTAGTCATGCGGTGTATCGGATGGCGCCAGCAAGGAAATGTGCCGCGTTGGTTCACGTCAAGCGGTGCAGACTTGTGCGGAGGAAAGCGACACGTGGGTCTGGCTCGCAGACGGCATGGTTAATGCTCTCCTCAGGTGCAACGGATGGATACGACCATGCAAGAAGAAAAATTCATACATTCCGTCGCCGAGCAATTGGCCATTGACAAGCAACAGGCGAGAAAGATCGTAGAGGCGATTTTTCACGAGCTCCGCGATCGGCTCACGCCCAAGGAGGCCGTGGACGCGGGCGCCCAGATGCCGACGGGTCTCAAGGAGATCTGGCTTGTCTCCGAGTCCCCGCAGAGGGCCGTCAGGCGCATCCACAAGGCGGATTTTATCCGCGAAGTTGCCGAGCGAGCCGAGATCCAGGAGGTGGAGGCGTCGCACGCGGTGAAAGCCGTCTTTCATGCCCTGCAGGTCCTCTTTCAGAGTCCGACCGGACAGGAGGGGGAAGCATGGGATATTTTCAGCCAGCTTCCCAAGGACCTCAAGAAACTGTGGATGGAGGCGGCGCGATCGCAGCAGCAACGATAAAGTCCGCATGCGCGGCGGCCGGGCGCTCGGAGTAAGACGGGTTTCATTAATCGCTTTATTCCGAACCCGGTCAGGATTCGGAAACCAGGATACGCGGCTCCAGCCGGACCTGAGCGGCGAGCGAAGCCGAAAGGAAGCACAGCTTCGCACTCCTCTCCAGCACCTTCGTGGCCTCTGCGGGATCGGAGCCGGCGGGCAAACCCAGGACCGGTCTCAGCACTATCTCGGTGATCCGAATGACGCCCTCCTTGCGCTGGAGGAGTCCCTCGCCGGTGATATGAATCGACGCGTATTCAAGCCTCGCTTCTGCCGCCACCGCACGAAGAGTAAACAGAAAACAACTTTCGACGGACGCGACCAGGAGCTGTTCCGGACTCCACGCATCCCCGGGGCCGTCGAACTCGACCGGCGGCGCCATGCGCAACTCGGGCGGCCCTCCAGCGGAGAGAGTCGCATAGCCGCCGGGGCCGTCTTTCAGGCTGACCTCGTATAGATGCGGGAGTGGCTTCATCGCTACCTCCGGTTTGCTCGTTCGGCGGCGCTGCAGGGCGAAGCGCGCTCACGACCGAGATCCGTCACGGCACCAAGACTAGCGCATTTCCGGCAGAGCGTCGCTCGAACCGAAATCAGGCGTGCTCCACCTTTTCCAGATGCTCCCGCAGTTTCATCGCCTGGTCGGTCATCTTTCTGTGGTTGGCCTCGCCGGTTTCGAGTTCAGCCTTGACCGCGTCCAGAGCCCCGCTCATCGCGCGGACGCGTGCTTTCTGCGTCTCGGCCTCCTGCTTGGTTTCAGTCTCCTGGCGGTTCAGATCCTTGAGCTCGTCCTGAAGGGTCGAGACGAGAAACGGGTCCGTTCGCAGGCGCACCAATTCGTCCACATGATCGTGCAGCGCTTTCGCTTCCGCACAAACCCGTTCGTGTTCACGGATCGCGGCCGACTGCTGTCTCAAGCTGGCCTCGATATCACGCCGGGACTGTTCCGCCTTCTCCCGGAGTTGCGCAACGTTCACGGCACCATGGATGGCGCTGTCAGTCAGCTTCCTCATGCTTTCCTGCAAAGCCCGGAGTAATGTTTCGTTGTTCTTCATGGCAGTACCTCGAGCAAGGTCTGACAGCATCAGTCGTGCCATAACTGGGCGGCAGACTCGCCGCGTCGGCAACCCGAGGCTCCTTCCTTGGCTGGGCGGAAAGGAAACATCGCTGTTGCCTCTGGAGTCAGTCTTCAAACATTGCGAATCGAGCACCGAAAGCGTGCCATGACGGACTAACGTTGGGTACCGTTTCGGCTTCCGCAATGAAGACAAACGTGCGGATGCGTGGCACAGGCCGTGCAAGCCAAGTCAGCGAAGCACTCGACGGGGCCAAAACAATGGACACCAAACAATTACCGCAAGCAGCGAGCAGAGAGTCTCAAATGAGGACCACCTTGGCCAATCTGGCTGAGGAGGATGCGCGGCTAAGGCTGCCGATCCTGGAAGCGGCCTCGATCGCGGCTCGGCTCTGCCTTGACCCGAGCGATCTCGAATTGCGTCAGAGGGCCGCCAAGATATGGGCGCGAATCGATTCCGTTATTGCCAGACACCTTAGCAAGGAGGAGAGCGCGGTGTTGCCGTGGGCCGAGTCGCTCAAGGACTTTCCGCATCAGCTGGTCGATCGCGCACGCAAAAAACACGAACAGATGATCGCCCTGCATGACATCATCGCCACGCACTCTTTTGAAAAGGGGCGGGACCAGGATATCGCAGCCGAGGCGCGAAATCTGTGCGTCTATGCCACCACCCTCGACGACCTCATCGCCGGCGAGGAACGCGATCTCTTCCCGGTGATGCGCCGGGTGTTGTTCCGTCACCCGCAGAGCTGAGCCCGGGTGCAGCTCTACGAGGCCACGCGTGACCTGGAAGACCATTGAGAAGCCGCGGCAAGGCTGGGCGATCGTACCGAATCTGGTCGACTACGAGCGGACGCGGACGGCGTTCTCGTGGCGGACCGCCCGCGCCGCGCTCGACGGACTTCCCGGCGGCGGGTTGAATATCGCCCACGAGGCGGTCGACCGGCATTGTGCCGGGCCGCAGCGCGATCATCTGGCGCTGCGCTGGCTGGGCAAACGCGGGGAAGTGCGCGACTTCAGCTACGCGGACCTGGCCCGGTTCACCAACCGCTTCGCCAACGTGCTGGCCCGGCTCGGCTTGGAGAAGGGGGAGCGCGTGTTCCTGCTGGCGGGCCGTATTCCCGAGCTCTACATCGGCGCGCTCGGCACCCTCAAGGCGGGTGGAGTCTTTTGCCCGTTGTTCTCGGCGTTTGGCCCCGAGCCGATCCGTCAGAGAATCGGCATCGGCGACGGACGGGTGTTGGTAACCACGGCAGCGTTTTATAAGCGAAAGGTCGCGGAGCTGCGGTCATCGCTCCCCGGTTTGCGCCACGTGCTCTTGCTTGGGACGCCGGAGGAAATTCGCGCAATCCCCGGCACGCTCGACTTCGAGCGGCTGATGAATGAAGCCGACGATCATTTCGACGTCTGCCGTACCGGCCCCGCGGATCTGGCCCTACTCCATTTCACAAGTGGAACGACCGGAAAGCCCAAGGGAGCGATGCACGTGCACGAGGCGGTTGTCGCTCACCACATGACCGCGAAATACGCCCTCGACCTTCATCCTGAGGACATCTTCTGGTGTACGGCCGACCCTGGCTGGGTAACCGGAACCTCTTACGGCATCATCGCTCCGCTCACCCACGGCATCACCAGCATAGTCGATGAAGCCGAATTCGATGCCGAGCGCTGGTACGCAATTCTCCAGAATCAGCGAGTCAGCATTTGGTACACCGCGCCAACCGCGGTGCGCATGATGATGAAGGTTGGCGTCGACGTGGTGCGCAAGTACGACCTCGGGCGGCTGCGTTTTGTCGCGAGTGTCGGCGAACCGCTCAACCCGGAGGCGGTCGTGTGGGGACAGACGGCATTCGGCCTGCCGATCCACGACAACTGGTGGCAGACGGAAACCGGCGGCATCATGATAGCCAATTATTTGGCCATGGATATTCGTCCCGGTTCGATGGGCCGCCCGCTGCCGGGTATCGACGCCTCGATCGTCCGCCGCCGCAAGGACGGAACCGTCGAAGAACTGACCGAAGCCGGAATCGAGGGCGAGCTGGCTTTGCGTCCGGGATGGCCCGCGATGTTTCGCGGCTACCTCAACGAAGAAGAACGCTATCGAAAATGCTTCGTCGGCGGCTGGTATCTCACCGGCGACCTGGCAAAACGTGATTCCGACGGCTACTTCTGGTTCGTCGGCCGCGCCGACGACGTGATCAAGTCATCCGGCCATTTGATCGGCCCCTTCGAGGTCGAAAGCGCGCTGATGGAACATCCCGCGGTGGCCGAGGCCGGCGTTATCGGCAAGCCCGATCCGATCGCCGGGGAAACGGTCAAGGCGTTTGTTTCGCTGAAGCCGCCGTTTGTCCCGGGCGAGGAGTTGCGGCTCGAGTTGCTCGGCTTCGCGCGAAAGCGTCTGGGAGCGGCGGTAGCTCCCAAGGAGATTGATTTTGTCGCGAGCGTGCCCAAGACGCGCAGCGGCAAAATCATGCGCCGCCTCCTGAAGGCGCGCGAACTCGGTCTGCCCGAAGGCGATACTTCCACCCTGGAGGGCGAGCCGGGCTCCGCCTGACCCGCGTTCGGAGCAACCCGATGGCTCTGGAAACCGACTTGACGCAGCCCGCGCTGGAGCGGGATCGCGCGCTCGCGCGCTTGCGCGAGATGCTGCGGATCCGCCGCTTCGAGGAGAAATGCGCCGAACTCTACAGCGCCGCCAAGATCCGGGGCTTTCTCCATCTGTATATCGGCGAAGAGGCGGTCGCGGTCGGGGCGCTGAGCGCTCTCGAAGCCGACGACGCGATCGTGGCGACTTACCGCGAGCACGGACATGCGCTGGCTCGCGGAGTCTCCGCTGCTTCGATCATGGCCGAGATGTTCGGCAAGCGCGAAGGATGCAGCCACGGCCGCGGCGGTTCAATGCATCTGTTCGACGCTACTGCCCGCTTCTATGGCGGTAATGCGATCGTCGGCGGCGGACTGCCGCTGGCGGTCGGATTGGCGCTGGCGGACAAGATGCAGGGCCACGCGCGCGTCACAGCATGTTTCTTTGGCGAGGGCGCGGTGGCGGAGGGGGAATTCCACGAGAGCATGAATCTCGCGGCGCTGTGGAAACTGCCGGTCGTCTTCTTTTGCGAGAACAATCTCTATGCGATGGGCACCGCGCTCAAACGCTCCGAATCCGAGGTCGACCTGAGCCTCAAGGCGGCGAGCTACGAAATTCCGGCGTGGCCCGTCGATGGGATGGACGTTATCGCGTGTGAGGACGCCGCGCGCAGGGCGGTTGCGGCCGTGCGCGGAGGCGCCGGCCCGTATTTCATCGAATTCCGCACCTACCGGTTTCGCGCGCACTCGATGTACGATCCGCAGTTGTATCGCTCCAAACAGGAAGTCGAACAGTGGAAGACGCGCGATCCCATCGCAACCTTCCAGGCGCGCTTGTCCGAATCGGCGCTGCTGAGCGAAGCCGACCTCAAGGCGATCGAGGATGACGTCGCGCAGGAGATCGCCAAATCGGTCGAGTTTGCCGAGGCGGGAACCCTGGAGCCAGTCGAGGACCTGACCAGGTTCGTGTATTCCGAAAGGACGCCGTCATGAGTGCGGACGTGACGCCCCCCAACCGCACGACTTATCGCGAGGCGATGCGGCAAGCGATCCGCGAGGCGCTCCTGCGCGATCCGCGCGTGTTCCTGATGGGCGAGGACGTTGGCCGCTATGGCGGCTGCTACGCGGTGAGCAAAGGATTGCTGGAAGAGTTCGGCCCCGAGCGGATCCGGGACACGCCGCTCTCCGAATCGGCCTTCGTCGGCGCCGGGATCGGCGCCGCACTGGGAGGGATGAGGCCGATCGTCGAGATCATGACCGTCAATTTCAGCCTGCTCGCGCTGGATCAGATTGTGAACAACGCCGCGACCATCCTTCACATGTCCGGCGGCCAGTTCAATATTCCATTGGTTATCAGAATGACTACCGGCGCCGGACGCCAGCTCGCCGCGCAGCACTCGCACAGTCTCGAGGGTTGGTATGCGCATATCCCGGGCATCAAAATACTCACTCCCGCGACGCTGGAAGATGCGCGCGGCATGCTATGGACAGCACTCCAGGACCCGGACCCGGTGCTGATTTTCGAACATGGCACGCTCTACAACCTGGAAGGCGAGTTGCCGGCGGACGCCAGCGCCGTCGCTATTGACAAGGCTGCGGTGCGCCGGCCCGGCGACGACGTAAGCCTCATCACCTACGGCGGCACGCTGGGCAAGGCGCTGCAGGCCGCCGAGGAGCTGTCGGCCAAGGGCATCGATGCCGAAGTCGTCGATCTCCGCACGCTGCGTCCGCTCGACACGGCAACCATCCTGAATTCGGTTACCAGAACGCATCGGGCGGTGATTGTCGATGAAGGATGGCGCAGCGGCAGTATCTCGGCCGAGATCAGCGCGCGCATCATGGAGGGCGCATTTTACGAACTTGACGCTCCGGTTGAGCGGGTTTGCAGCGCCGAAGTGCCGATGCCGTACGCCAAACATATGGAAGAAGCGGCGCTGCCCCACGTCCATACCATTGTCGAAACCGTGAGCCTCATGATGGGTGATCGTGGCTGAATTTCGCATGCCCGCCTTGGGTGCCGACATGGAGGCCGGCACTATCCTCGAGTGGCTGGTCAAGCCCGGCGACGCGGTCAAGCGCGGAGACATCATCGCCGTGGTCGATACGGAGAAGGCCACGGTCGAGGTCGAAGTTTTTGATACCGGGGTCATCCAGGAGATTATTGTCCCGCTGGGAGAGAAGGTTCCCATAGGCACTCTTCTCGCCCTGATCCGCAGCGATGGCGAAGCTGCTGTGCCGTCGGCGCCAAAGCCGACGCCTGCCGCCGCAGTGGCAAAAGTCACGGCCGCTCCGACAGCCGCCCCGCCCGCCGCCGCCAAGCCGTTGCGACCGCAGGCGCCGCCTCGCGCGGAGAGGCCTGCGCAATTGCCGACGCCGCCCGCCGCGCCTGGCCGGTTGCGCATCTCGCCGCTTGCCATGCGCGCGGCCGTCGAACTGAAAGTGGACCTTTCCAGCGTGAAGGGAACGGGGCCTCACGGAGCGATCACCAGGGCCGACGTCGCGCGGGCAGCCAAGGCGCCCAAGGCGCCGCCGCCCGTCCCGCCAACCGCCGTGGCACGGGCGCCGGTCCCTTCAGCGGCGGCGCCCGCAGCGGCAGGGGCGCCGGAAATATCCGCGGCTGCCACCCAACGCAGGGCCGCCATCGCGCCCGAGGAGCGCCGCGAAGCGATGCGCAAGG
Source organism: Candidatus Binataceae bacterium (assembly GCA_035500095.1). Lineage (NCBI taxonomy): Bacteria > Candidatus Binatota > Binatia (SeqCode) > Binatales (SeqCode) > Binataceae (SeqCode) > Binataceae bacterium (SeqCode). The sequence goes on along the minus strand of DATJXN010000022.1, from coordinate 17,348 downwards.
TGATCGCGGCGGCGATGGCGCGCTCCAAGCGCGAAATTCCACACTACTATCTGGGGACCCGGGTCAACATGGGGCGCGCGATGACCTGGTTGCAGGCCTATAATCTCCAACGCCCGGTGACCGAACGCTTGCTCTACTCAGTCCTTCTGCTCAAGGCCACTGCGCTCGCGGCGCGGCAGGTACCGGAAATGAACGGCTTTTGGGTGGACGGCGCATTCAAACCCGCTGGGGCTGTTCATGTCGGCGTCGCGATCTCGCTGCGGCAGGGTGGCCTCATCGCGCCGGCGATTCACGATATCGACAAGAAGCCGCTCGACGAGATCATGGTCAACCTGAGGGACCTGGTAAAGCGCGTACGCGCGGGAGTGCTGCGAAGTTCCGAGATAGCCGACGCCACTATCACGGTGACCAGTCTCGGCGAAGAGGGCGTCGAAACCGTCTTCGGGATAATCTATCCGCCGCAGGTTGCGCTGGTGGGATTCGGCAAAATCACCGAACAGGTGTGGGCGGCCGATGGGATGCTTGGCGCGAAGCCGACCGTGATGGCGACGCTCGCCGCTGACCATCGCGCCAGCGACGGCCATCGCGGAGGTCTTTTCCTCGCCGCCATCGACCGCATTTTACAGGAGCCGGACGAGCTGTGAGCGACGACGAAATCAAGGCGATGGTCCTGCGGGAGTTAGGCAAAATAGCGCCCGAGGTCGAGTCTGAAATCGATCCGGCGACCGATTTACGCGAGCAGATCGATCTCGATTCGATGGACATGCTCAACCTGATGATTGCGATTCACGAGACGACGGGAGTGGATATTCCCGAATCGGACTATCCGCAACTGGCGACTCTAGGCGGTTGCGTCTCGTATTTGCGCACACGCATCAAATGATCCAGATTGACTATTCGAGATAATAGCCATTTCTGCGATAGCCGCGTTTAAGAGGATTGGCGGACGTGAGCGAATACCCGAGCTACGACTACCAGGGTTATACGGTCAGGAAAAACCCCGCCACCGGCAGGTGGGAAATCCTCTGGAAGGACACCGTCGAGGCGATGGATTTTCCGCGTTCTGCTGACGCCGAGCAATGGATCGACGATCAGATGCCGCTGAACAGATGAACCGCAGCCGCCGCGAGTCATCGGATTCCGCGTGATCCTTCCCGGAAATTACGGCCTGATCGCACGTCTCGCCGTCGCCCTGGCCATCGGGCTCCTGATCGGCCTCGAACGAGGATGGGAGCGGCGCGAGCTTCCCGAAGGCCAACGCGCGGCCGGTTTGCGCACCTTTGGACTGATCGGACTTCTGGGCGGCGTCACCGCACAGGTAGGCGGGTCGCTGCACGGGATAGTTATGGCCGTAGCTGCGGCGGCAGTCAGCGCGTTCATGGCGTTAGGCTATTCGCGCGAGCCATGGCGCGGCCAGGACGTGAGCATCACCGGCCTCGTCGCCGCGCTTTTGACGTTTTGCCTGGGAGCGCTCGCAGGCGCGGGTGAAACGACGGTCGCATCCTCGACCGCGGTGGTCGTGGCGTTGCTGCTCGGCTTCAAGCCCGAGCTTCACAGCATCCTCCGGCGTATCGAGCGGTCCGAACTGTTGGCGACGCTGCGCCTGCTTCTGATTTCTGTCGTGCTGCTTCCGGTGCTGCCCAACGCCGGCTTCGGTCCGTGGCAGGCCTTCAATCCTTATCGGACGTGGTGGATGGTGGTGCTGGTGGCCGCGGTTTCATACGTCGGTTACTTCGCGATCAGAGTCTTCGGCGAAAGGCGCGGACTTCTGATGACCGCGCTTTGCGGCGGCCTCGTTTCATCGACTGCCGTCACCGTGAGCGTGGCGCGCCGGGCCAACGACCAAAGCGCGAGAGCCGACCTGCTGGCCGGTGCAGTGGCAGTCGCGACCGCGACCATGCTTCCGCGAATTCTGGTAGTCGTTGGCGTGGTTTCGCTGGCTCTCGCCCGGGCGCTGGCCATCCCGGTGCTGTCGGCCGGCTTGCTGACGCTGGCCGCGGCGGCATGGTTTTCGAGCCGCAGCGCAACGGCGACTGAGAGCGAACGGGGCGACGAACCGAGTAATCCGCTCGATCTGAGACTGGCGCTGAAGTTCGGCCTGTTTCTCGCAGTGACCATGATCCTGGCGCAGGGCGCGAATCAGGAGCTGGGATATAAAGGGATCTACATACTGGCCATCCTGGCCGGTCTGGTGGATGTCGACGCGATAAACCTCTCGTGCGCGTCGATGGTTAGCCAGGGCCAGTTGCCGATCGGCGCAGCTGCGGACGCGGTGCTGTTGGCAGCCGCGACGAACACACTTCTAAAGCCGCTCATAGCTGTCAGTGTTGGCAACGTGCGGTTGGGTTGGCGTGTGATCGCGACGGTGGGGGCCGCCTTTGCCGGCGGCGCCGCAGGACTTTTGCTGTTGGCCCGGTGAACGCGTGATCGCGGTCAGCGGCTCTTACGGCGTTGCTTCGCTTTCGCCGTCTTCGGCTTTCGCTGCTCGAACTCCCAGGTGGCGAACAGGGTGCCGTCGTCGCTCCAGTTGTAGGAGGTCCGTCCGCCGAAGAGCTTCTTCAGCTCGTGTGCGATCCGGTGGGTCAACTTCTGCGAGGTCGTCAGCACCTCGATCGACTTTTCACCTTTGGCTTCGATCGCATCGATCGAAACGATCCGCCGCTCGGGCTGGGTCGCCATCGCTCTGCTGGCGACGTTCTCCATCCGGCTGCGGATGAGGGCGCGGTTGCCGGCTATTCCGCTTCCGCGGATGATGAGCCGTCCCTGACCTTCCTGCTGGCTGACTTCGTCACAGGCCGGACAGAATCCCCATACACGCCGCTCCAGTAACTCGTCAGTCAATTTATGGTCATGGCGCCAGGTCTTGCGGAGGTACAGCGCGCCGCATCGCGCGCACACGGTGGCCTCCTTCGGCTGAGCCGTCTTTCTGACGACCTGGGGACTTTTGTCGTCGCGGGCGGCGCTGCGATTGAGACTCCGAATAAGCCCGCGGGATTGTTTGGTGGCATTGCCAGGTGAGTTCCGCATAACGTTCCGGTTATTTCCCTGTAGTGGTTAGATTGCAGTCAGAACCACGCCGCTCGAGCATCTCGTTGGGCGACTTGGCTGCGGGTTCAAGCGGTCTTTTTGGCGCCGTTGTCCTTTTTTTCGCCGTGGCCTTCGATCTGGACCTTGACCTCTTTAGGCACCGCTTCTTTGGGCATCGCCGCGGTCAACTCGAGAATGCCGTCGCGATAGGTGGCCTTGAGGTCGTCGGCTTTGACTCCCTCCGGCAGCGAAATCGACCGTTCGAATGATCCGTAACGGATCTCGCGCCGATAGAAGTTGCTTTTCCTGGTCTCGGTTTTTTGCTCACGCGAGCCCTTCACGGTGAGGACCCCACCCGTGACCTTGATAGCAATCTGCTGCGGGTCGATACCAGGCAGTTCCATCCTGACAACGAACTTATCACCCTCGACGTATGATTCCACCGCCGGTCGAAGCGCGCCGGAAGATTCCCAGTCCTTGCGAAACGTGCCGCGCTCGAGGCCAAATTTTTCGAGCAGGTCGTCGACTTCATGCCTGAATCGCTCCAGGTCGCGCGACGGGTTCCATTTCTCCGGCGGTACCATGGTCCTGCCCTCCTTTCTGCCCGGTTTCGCTTTACCAAGCTTCTACGGCACGACTTAATTCTAAGCGGGAGCAAGGTGAGTGCCATCCAGGAGCGCGCTGAAACATTGATTATAGGCGAGTACTGTCGCCAAAGGCGACATCTTTTTTCACCCCGCTAATTTTTGGTGACGCGACCGGCCACAGTATAGCCGCGAGTCGTCAGCCCTTGGCCGAGTGCGAAGCCGGCCCCGGATTTCGAACGGTCAGAACCGGACACTCGGCTTTGCGCACCACGGCTTCGGCCACGCTTCCAAGAAAAAAATGTGCGACCGCGCCGCGCCCGTGAGTAGCCATCACCAGCAGGTCCGGCTTGAATTGAACAACGGCTTGCAGGATGCCGCCGACGACGTCGCCGATGAAGACGATCGACTCGTACCCGAGGTCGCCGAGTTTTTGTCCGGCGATCTCGGCCAGCCTGGCCTTGGCGGTCTTCTCCTGCTCCGCATAGACGCTTGCGGGCATCGGAAAGTTTCCGACCTGTGCGACCAGTGGGACCGCATGTACCAGGATAAGCTTTGCGCCGAAGTGCCGGGCGATTTCAGCGGCCCGGTCCAGAGCAACGAGGGAGTTCTCGGTGAAATCGACGGGACACATTATTTTGCCATAAGGAAAAGCCATAGCCGCGGTCGCCTCCGCAAAAATTTCCCTGTCTTTTGCCGGACCATAACATCGTACATTCGCCGCGCCCAGCCCGCATGACCCGCGATCACCCCGCGGTCCGGCCGCTCCGGCCTGCGTGGACCGGACTGCGCGGTGTTGGCATAATCGAAAATGGTGCAGCGCATACTCATCGTCGACGACGAACCGGATATGACCGAAACCTGCCGCCGCGCCCTCGGCTCGGCCGGCTACCAGTGCTTCACAAGCAATGACGCGCGAGAAGCTTTGACCTTGCTTGCCTCGGAGCGGCCCGATCTGCTGCTCACCGATTTGCGCATGCCGGAGATGGATGGGATGGAGATGCTGCGGAGGGCGAAGGAGGTCGATTCGCAAATCCCGGTCCTGATGCTCACCGCGCATGCGACGCTGGAATCCGCGGTGGCGGCGGTCAAGGCCGGCGCCTTTGACTTTATTGCTAAGCCGTTTTCCATCGATCAGCTCAAGCTCGCGGTCGAGCGCGCGCTGACCTGGCGGCGGCAGCAAAACGAGATCCTCCAATTGCGCGAACAACTAGGGATTGTCGGCTTTGAAAACATCATCGGGCGCAGCAACGCGCTGCAGCAGGTGTTGGAGCTGGTGCGCAAGGCGGCGCGCTCCGACGCCAATATCCTGGTGCTGGGCGAGTCGGGGACCGGAAAAGAGCTGATCGCGCGAGCGGTCCGTGCCAATAGCCCACGCGCGGCGCAGCCCTTCGTCGCGGTCGATTGCGCCTCGCTGCCGGAGAATCTGCTCGAGTCGGAGCTCTTCGGCCATGAGAAGGGAGCGTTTACCGGGGCGATCGCCGCGAAGCAGGGGCTCGTCGAAATGGCCAATCGCGGCACCCTTTTTCTGGACGAGCTTGGCGAGCTGCCGCTGGGCCTGCAGGTCAAGTTCCTGCGCGCGCTCCAGGAGCGGCAAATTCGACGGGTCGGCGGCACGCGGCCAATCGACGTCGATATTCGCGTGGTCTGCGCCACCAACCGCGACCTGCGCGAATTGGTGAAGGGAGGCGCGTTCCGCGAGGATCTCTACTACCGCATCGCGGTCATCGACATCGCGCTCCCGCCGCTGCGCGAGCGTCCGGGCGACGTCGAGCTGCTGGCCATGAGCTTTCTTGCGAAATTCGCTCGCCGCGATACGGCCGCGCCACGGGGCTTCGAGCCCGAAGCGATGGCGGCGCTGGAGACGTATTCGTGGCCGGGCAATGTGCGCGAACTGCAGAACGTGGTCGAGCGAGCTTGCGCTCTGACCGAAGGCGAGATGATCACGCTTGCCGATTTGCCCGCTCATCTGAGGACCGTGGCGCCGGCGCCATCGGCGCGTCCACCCGCCGCCGATACCGCGAGCAAGCTCACCCTGAAAGAGGCCAAGGAGCGTTGGATAAGCGACCTCGAGTCCGCCTACGTCGCCGAACTGTTGCGGCGCGAGGGCGGCAACGTATCGCAGGCCGCGCGCAAGGCCGGCGTCGATCGCAAGACGCTCCATCGCCTGCTCAACAAACACAGCATCCGCTAGTCAAGCGATTTGCGCAGCCTGGTCGTGGTGAAGGCGAGCAGCGCCGCTCCGATCAGCGCCATCGCCAGCATGTTCGGCCACAACACGCCGAGGCCCACACCCTTCAGATAGAGGCCGCGCAGGACCACCAGGAAGTGGCTCAGCGGGTTGAACTCGCAAATCCACTGCAGCGCCGGCGGCATCGAACTCACCGGCGTTCCGAGCCCGGATAGGGTGATCGACGGCATCACGACAAAGAAGCCGGTCACCATCGCCTGCTGCTGAGTCGTCGCGGAGGTCGAAATCAGCAGCCCGATGCCGAGCATGCTGAGCAGGAACAGCGCGGCCCCCAGCAGCAGCAGCGGCGCGCTGCCGCGGAAGGGCACGCCGAACCACAGCGTGCCCACCGTCGCCACCACCGCCGTGTCGGCGAGTCCAACCAGGAAAAAGGGCACCGTCTTGCCCAGGATGAACTCCGACCGTTTGATCGGCGTGACCATGATCTGCTCGAAGGTCCCCAGCTCGCGCTCCCTGACCACGGCGAACGCCGTGAGCTGCACCACGGTGAGCAGCACGATGCTGCCGATAAGGCCCGGCACGATAAACCACCGGCTGAGCAGGTCAGCGTTGAACCAGGGCCGCGGTTCGAGCACGACGCCAGGCACCACGGCGACCAGGCCGGGGTCGGTGCGATTCAGCCGGTCGCGCAATTGATCCTGCGCGAAGGTTTCCGCGATGCGCGACACGTAGCCATAGGCGATGAGCGCCGTGTTGGAGTTGGTGCCATCCAGGATCACCTGCAGCGGGGCCGTACGCCCCTTGCGCAGCAGCTCCGCGAAGCCCGGATGAATTTCGATCGCAAGGTAGACGTCGCTCGCGTCGATAAGCGTGCGTATCTCCTCACGGCGCTGGAGGCGGTAACGGATGTCGAAGTAGGGACTCGCGGCAAAGCGAGCGATCAACTCCCGGCTCTCCTGGCTATGGTCGAGGTCGAGCACCGCAGTTGGCACGTGGCGCACTTCGAAGGTCGCCGCGTAACCAAACACCATCATCTGGATAAGCGCTGGTGCAAACAGCACGAACCGCGCCTTGGGATCGCGCAGGAGCTGGATGAATTCCTTGACCAGCATCTGCCGCAGCCTGCCAAGCATCGCCCGCCCCGCTCTAATCGATCCGTTTGCGGAAGCTCAGCACCGCGACGCTCGCGATCAGGAAAGCGAAACCCGCCAGCGCCAGAAAATTGAACTGCAGCTCGCCGACGCCGACGCCCTTCAGAAACACCCCTTTGAGAATCGTGTCGTAGTACCTGGCCGGCACGAAGTAGCTCACAAATCTGATCTGCGCCGGCATCTGGTCGAGCGGGAAGATGAAGCCCGAGAGCAGGAACGCCGGCATGAAGGTCGCCACCATCGCCACCTGGCTCGCGACGAGCTGCGAGCGCGCCAGGACCGAGATCCAGAAACCCAGGGCGAGCACGACCGACAGAAAGAGCGCGGACGCGCCAAACAGCGTCGTCAGATGGCCCCGCAGCGGAACCTCGAACCATAAGGTGCTGAGTCCCGCGCACATCGCGGTGGCGGCCATGCCGATCCCGAAATAAGGAATCAGCTTGCCGAGCACGAGTTCGAGCGGCGTGACCGGCGTCGAGACCAGCTGCTCCATCGTGCCGCGCTCCCATTCGCGCGCGATCGTGAGCGCGGTGAGGAACGTCCCGATTACCGCCATCACGAGCGCGATTACACCCGGCAGGATAAAGGCGCGGCTTTCCAGGTCCTCGTTGAACCATGTCCGCGCGTCGACCGACAGCGGCGGATCGATGTTGGTGATCCCCTGGCGCTCGAGCCATTCGATCTGGACCTGCTCGGAGAATCGGCTGACAACCCCGTCGCTGTAACCGATGATGATGTTGGCGGTGTTGTCGTCACTGGCGTCGATCAGCGCCTGTACGCCGACTGTCGCGCCCTCGGCGAGACGCTTTGAGAAATCGTGAGGTATGATCAGCGCAAACTTACAGCGTCCCGAATTGATGCCGCGGACGACGTCGGGATAGTCGTGAACCACCTTGACGATACGAAAATACTCGGAAGCCTGAAATCCCTTGAGCAAAGCCTGGCTGCGCTGACTGCCCTCGCGGTCGAAGACGTACATCGGAATGTGCTTGATATCGAGCGTAACGCCGTAGCCGTACAGCAGCGTCATCACGATCGGCATCAAGGCGATAATCACCAGGCTGCGCCAGTCGCGCACGACCTGGATGATTTCCTTGCGGGCGATCGCCCGCAGTCGCTTCCAGCGCATCGCTAGTGCCCTTGCGCCGCAGTATTCGGCCGATCGCGCGTAAGCGAAACGAACACGTCTTCCAGCGTGGGCCCGATGCGCTCGATGGCCAGGACGCGGATTCCAAGCGCCGCCAGATACTGCGCGAGGCCTTCGATCGACAGATCTTTCACCGCCGTCAGGTGCAGGCCGCCGCCGAAGATCGCGGATTCGATCACTCCGGGCGCCGAGCGTGCCGCCTCGGCCGCTTCGCTAAGCGGCGCGCACTCAACCCGCAGCAGCGCGCCCGAGGCGAAACGATGCTTGAGCTCGGACGGCCGCCCCAGCGCGACGATCCGGCCACGCGCGACGAGCGCGAGGCGGTTACAATACTCCGCCTCCTCCATGTAATGCGTCGTTACGAACACGGTTGTGCCGTCATCGGACATCTGATGGATGATGTTCCAGAAATGCCGCCGCGACATCGGATCGACGCCGGAGGTCGGTTCGTCGAGGAACACGATCGGCGGCCGATGCAGCACCGCGCATCCGAGCGCCAGCCGCTGCTTCCATCCGCCTGCCAGGTCGCAAGCCGGGGTCGATTCGCGTCCGTCGAGCCCGGCCATCGTCACCGCCCATTTGATGCGCGCGGCCAACTCGCGGGCCGGCACTCCGTACATCCCGCCAAAAAAGCGCAGGTTCTCGCGGACCGTCAGATCCTGGTACAGCGAGAATTTTTGCGACATGTAGCCGATGTGCCGACGCACCGCTTCGGGTTCGGCCGCAACGTCGATCCCCGCCACCGTGGCGCGCCCCGAGCTCGGCCTCAGCAATCCGCACAGCATCCGGATGGTTGTGGATTTGCCCGAGCCGTTGGGTCCGAGGAAGCCGAAAATCTCTCCCGGCGCGGTCTCGAAGCTGACCTCGTCGACGGCCACGAACTTGCCGAACCGTTTGACCAGGCGATCCACGCTGACCGAGGGCGCGCTGCTAACGGCCGGTCGCGCCGGCATCGAGGCGTTCACGACGTCGCTCCCTGCGACTTCCACGCAAAGGAAGGCCCGGCTCCCGCGGCGCTGATTTTCGAGACGAAAACGTCCTCGACCGTAGGCTCGGTGCGGATGAATTCGGAGAACGGCAGATTCGCCGCGCGCAGCAGCGCGCTGAGCTCGCCGATTCGCGCTTGCGCGTCGTCCACCACCAGACGGACCGCGTCGCCGAGGAGCAGGACGCTCGAGACTCCGGCGGCGCCTGCGAGCCGCATCTCAACTTTGCGCGCCTCGGGCGAAGTGACCGACAGCACCGCCCCCGGCAAGCTTCGCTTGAGTTCCGCCGGGGACCCGCAAAACATCAGCCGACCCTGATGGAGGAGCGCAAGGCGATGGCATCGCTCGGCCTCGTCGAGGTAGGCGGTCGCGATCAGCACGGTTACGCCTTCGGCCAGAAGCGAGTAGAGGATCTGCCAGAGGTCCCTGCGTGATATCGGATCGACTCCGGTCGTCGGCTCGTCGAGCAGGATCACGCGTGGGCGATGGATCAGCGCGCAGGTAAGCCCGAGCTTCTGCTTCATCCCGCCGGAAAGCTTTGCGGCGAGGCGGCCGCGAAATTCGCTCATTCCGCAAGCCTGCAGCAATCGTGCGGCGTTGATTTCGCGCGCGCGCCCATCGACTCCGAACAGTTCGGCATAGAAGCGGATATTCTGGTCAACCGTCAGGTCTTCGTAGAGGCCAAAGCGCTGAGGCATGTAGCTGATGTGGTTTTTGACCGCTTCGGGATTGGCGCCGACGTCGAACCCGGCCACGATGGCGCTGCCTCGGTCCGCCAACGTTACTCCAGACAGGATCCGCAGGATGGTCGTCTTGCCGGCGCCGTCGGGGCCGACGATGCCGAAAATTTTGCCGGTTTCGGCCGTGAAACTGACGTTGTCGACCGCGGCGACCTTGCCCAGCCGCTTGCTGAGGCCGCGGACCTCGACCGCCTGCGCCGCCGAATCACTCATGGGACGCGGAGGGAACGAGCGCTGTCGATTTCGACGGACCGAGCGCGATTTCCGCATCAACCGGCATCCCCGGGACCAGTTCATGGGTCGGATTGTAAACGTCAATCTTGATTCGATAGACCAGCGTCACGCGCTCGGCGTGCGTCTCCACGCTCTTCGGCGTGAATTCGGCTTTCGAAGCGATCGCCGATATGCGCCCGGCGTATCGCTTGCCCGGATAGGTATCGGTAGTGACGGTCACGGACTGTCCGAACCGCACCCGGCCGATATCGGTTTCATTGATGTAAGCGCGGACCCACACATGGTCGATATCGGCCAGCGTTGCCACCGGAGTGCCGGGCAGCATCACTTCTCCGACCTCGGCCTGGCGCGTCAGCATCACGCCGTCGAACGGTGCCCGGAGGACCGTATAGCCGAGGATGATCTCGCTGAGCTTGAGATTTTCCGCGGCGCTGCGAACCGCCGCGAGCGTTGCTTCGACGTTGCGCTCTGCGGCGACGGTCAAGGCCTTGTCGCGCATCCAGACCGCTTCAGATTGCCTGAACGCGGTTTCCGCGAGGTCTCTCATCTGCGTCGATGTTACCTTGGCCTCGTAGAGCGCTTGCGCGCGCTTGTAGTCCACCGTTTTCTGGTTGAGATCCGCCTCGTCGCTCTGGACCCCTTTTTTCGCAGCCTCCAGGTTTGCAAGCGCGAGGCTGTACTGCTGCTGGCTCTGGTCAGAAGTCGCACGCGCGAGTTCCACTTTCTGACGATAGTCGGCGTCATCGAGACGCGCGATCAGATCGCCGTGGTGCACCCATTGGCCCTCGTCGAAGGGTAATTCGACGATCCGCGATTGCACCTGTTTGAAGCTAAGCACGCTTTCATGAGCTTCGATATTCCCGGAAATCGTCAAGGTCGTTTGCGGCGCACCTTTCCATAGGCCGGCAAACCAGCGGGACTCGGAGCCCATCGCGCCGAGAAGGAGTGCGCCGCCAAGCGCGACGAGTATATTCCTGGTTCTCGGCTTCATTTTGTGCCTGGGTTAGCGGTTTCTCCCTTGCTCGAGTGTCGGGCCTCGGAGCCGAATGGCTGGTGGGTCCCAAGACCCTTGTTGAGCAAGGATCTTGCCATCCAAATTTCATCGGGCAGATGTGCGAAGGTATCTTTAGGAGGGCGGCCGCAGTGGCCCTAACTCGATACAGTAGCTCGCTCAGCCTAAATTTCAGACTTGCCGTTTACGTGTTGGCGGAGAAGCATCTTCACAATCGCGATCAGCTCGGCGTTCGGAAAGGGTTTGCGAAGGTAGCCTGCCGCCCCAGCCTGCTGCACATTCCGGGCTATTTCCGGCGTGTGGTAGGCGGTCATCAGAACTACTGGAATTTTCGGAGACTTCTTGCTTGCGTGACGCGCCATCTCGAAGCCGTCGCTGTCCGGCATCGTAATGTCCGAGACGACCAATGCGGGCCGTTCCGAATCCATCAGTGCGAACGCTTTTGCGCTGTCGTAGGCCACCAGGCAGTTGAATCCGCCCGCTCGCAGCACCCTTGCGCAGGTATCTGCCATCTCCGTCTCATCATCGACGATTAGAATGGTTTCAGGCATGAAATCCTCTGCCCCGTCCCCTTCGATTGTTTAAGGAATGAGCAAAGGCTATGCCATCCAGGCGCTGCCAATTCATGACCCTTCGCGACTCCCTTCGGCGATGGCCCGATCCCGGATAGTGGGCAGCGTCAGCGTAAATTTTGTTCCTTTTCCGGGCTCCGATTCTACTTCGATCCTACCGCTGTGTTCGCGAAGGGTGCGGTATGCAAGCCACAGTCCCAGTCCGGTCCCGCTTGTCTTGGTGGTAAAAAAGATATCGAAGAGCTTCGGCAACACGTCCGCCGGAATGCCTGCCCCGGTGTCGGCGACGGACAATTGCAGCATCCCGGCCTGGTCCCGCGCCGGCCCGCTCACGATGGTCAGGTTGCCCCCCTCGGGCATCGCATCACGCGCATTCATCACCAGATTCATCAGCACTCGCTGCAACGCCGTGGGATCGCCTGGAACCAGTGGGACGTTGCGGTCAAGCGAAGTGATGATCTCGATGTTCGAGCGGCGAAATTCTCCGCCGATCAACAGGAGAGATGCTTCAACCAGCTCATTGATATTGACGGGCTGGCGCTCGCTCGCGCGCTGGGCGGCCAGCGTCAACAGTCCGGTCGCGATGCGGCTTGCCCGTTGGGCGTTGCGCCGGAGAACCTCGAGATCCTGGCGCAGATCGGGATTTCCGACATCCAGCAGAGAGAGCATCAGCTCGGAACGCGAGGAGATAATCGCGAGCGGATTGTTGAGGTCGTGCGCGATTCCAGCCGCGATCGAACCGAGCGCATTCATCGTTTCGGCCTGCCTGGTCTGGCGTTCGAACGCCACGCGCTCGCTGATATCCGTGATAAAGCAGACGACGAACTGACTAGCGGTTACCGGCGCGACATAGTTAAGGCTGATTTCGAGGGGGAATTCGCTGCCGTCCTTGCGCCGTCCCGCGAGATCCAGCCCGATCCCCATGGGGCGCGACCGCGGCGCCTTCATGAAGCTCGCGCGATGCGCGACGTGTTGGCCCAGCACGCGCTCAGGCACCAGGATTTCAACGGGCCGGCCTTCGAGTTCTCCGTGTCCGTAGCCGAACATTTGCTCGACCGCCGCGTTGGCGCGCACCATCTTTCCGTCGGGCGCCACCATCAGGATCCCTTGTCCAGCCGCGTGGAAAAAGACGTCCGCTATGACGCCGCTTTCCTGCAGTTGCGAGGCGTACCGGTGAGCCTCGCTCCACCCCCACCACCGCAACACGACCATCAACGCCGCCGTTCCTGCGACGAAGATGAGCCGGTTTGCCAGCGAATGCGGCGCAGGCCAAAAAAGCTCCGAGACGGCAAGCCATGTGAACGCGACGAAGCAATAGGCAATCACGACCCGATTCTTGGGATCGCTCAGAAGGGACGGTGCTTTCGGATTAGGTGTTCCCGCCATGGCAAGGCAGCAGATTTGCACCCTGATCGTCCATTTACAAATGCTGCGGCCTCCCGTCGTGTGGTCTTCATTACCCATATGGGACATCGATGCCCCAGGCTGCCCAGCCGTTCGGGTTGCAATTTACAAAGTGTTTCAAACCGAATCAGATGGCACAGAGTGTGCTGCCTAAGGAGGCATGCCAATCAACACGACCGCGGCTATAGAAGAACGACGACCGCAGTTTGACGGGAATTTCTCTGCCAGCTCCAAGGATGCCGGGAGAACGGAGCCCGAATCAGCCAAGGCCGCGGCAAGCGGGCAGTTTCACGGCCTGGTCGGATCGAACGCCGCTATGCGTCGTCTGTTTCGCCGCATAGAAGCGGTCGCCGCCACCCGCTCGACCGTTCTTATCGTGGGCGAAAGCGGCACCGGCAAGGAGCTGGTGGCGCGCGCGATCCATGAGTGCGGCGCACGACGCGGATCCTTCGTTGCGCTCAACTGCGCAGCGATCCCAAGAGAACTCGTCGAAAGCGAACTGTTCGGCCATCGCCGAGGAGCTTTCAGCGGCGCCAATGCGGACCATCCGGGGCTGCTGCGCGCGGCGGAAGGCGGCACGGTCTTTCTGGACGAGGTTACGGAGATGAGCCCGGACCTTCAGGCGAAGCTGCTGCGCGCGATCCAGGAACGCACGGTGCGTCCAGTCGGCTCGACCAAGGAGATCCCGATCGACGTCCGGATCGTCGCCTCGACCAATCGCGATCCGGCCGAGGCCGCGCGCAGCGGTCAATTGCGCGCCGACCTCTATTATCGCCTGCAGGTCAACGTGCTGGAAATTTCGCCGCTGCGCGATCGCCTCGATGACGTTGCGGACCTGGCGCAGCATTTTGTCCGGTTGATGAACGAAAGAAACGAGGGCCTGAGATCGCTTGTCGGGATCGACGCGGACGCGATGTCCGCGCTGCAGGCGTACGATTGGCCGGGCAACGTCCGCGAGCTCGGCAACACCATCGAATCGGCTCTTACCTTCGGCACGTGCGCGACGGTCACGCTCGACGATCTGCCGAGCAGGATCGTTAACGCATGGCGGACAGCGCCGACAGCAATCCCGTCCCCCACGGCGGCCGCGCCGGCGCCGATGGCCGCGGCGGAGGAGCGCGCGGGCAGCTATGCCGAGTTCGAACGCAACGCCATCGCTTCCGCGCTCGAGCGCGCGGGCGGCAACAAGGTGCAAGCGGCGCGGATTCTGAAAATTTCCCGCAAGAAGCTGTACGACAGGATCGAGCGTTACGGAATTTCGCTCGCGAGCCTGGCCCGGGCGGCAAACGGAAGCCGCCTCGCGCAGGCCTCGGCGGCATAACTCGAGCGAAGTCGGGCGAAAACGATTCGAGCGGAACCGCGACGCTCTAATGCTGAATCGCCGTACCGTACAGCGACTCTCCGCGTCAGAGCGTCGCGATGAGACTCGGATCGTTTAGTTCGTCGAACCGTGACGGGCGTCCCCGCCGATGAGGATGGCCAGCGCGAGCGCCCGCCTCGCCTGCGCCCTATTCAGCACTTCCGGCCCCGCAACCGCCCCGTCAACTCCGACGACAGGAACCCGGGCGTCCGCATGCAACGGCTTTGGCGCGGCCGCCGGCGGCTGAGCGCCGCCCGCCCATTGGCAAGCTCCGAATCCCTGGGTTCCGGCTAGCACTGCCACCGCCAAGGCTCCGAGAAATACCGCCGCTGCCACAATACTTTTCATATAAATCCCTTAGATCCATGCCATCAGGCTTCGAATACAGAGACGCGGGCGAATGGATTCGGTTTCATGGGACCCGCTCGTTCCAGTCACCGCTCAATGCGGCGTGATGGAGTAAAGATGCCAGCCGCCCAGGTTCTTGTCCGGATCTGTTTTCAGGTTGAAGGGATTTGCCGAACCCACGAACAGCGCCTGGCTGTCAGAGATCATGGTTCGGAAGCCGTAATTCAGCGGATCGCTAACCCGTTCCTTGTGAAAGGCGCGGCCGGTGTCGTACCAGAGGCAAACATCCAGATGTCGCCACCTGGATCGAGCAGTTCGTCTTCGGCAATATCTGCGGCCGTCAGGAAGTTCGGGAGTCCGCCAAATGTGCTTCCGCCGTTCTCGAGCCGATCGAGACCGAAGGCGGTGAAGTCGGCATCGGGCAACGCGTCGAAGCTCCAATCGAAGGTCCCAAAGAACAGATAGCCGAAGAAGCTATGCCCACTCCAGGTGTAGGTGTTGAACGGATTTCCGAAACCGGCCGGCCGGTACTCTGGCGCGACGCCCATCGCATTGGGCTGAATCGACCATCCGTGCGGGGACGTGGGACTCTGCACCGGCATTTTCCGCGCGCCATAGAGAAGTTCGGCGTGGGGATGGGAGAGGTTCGTGCAGCATCGGAAAATCGGGATCGCGCGCTCGGTCCCCAGAATAGCCAGCGCGATGTTTGCTGGCGTCAGAGGGATGCCGTAGGTGACAAGATGCGTTAGCGCGGCGGTCATCGGCACCTGCATCAGTCCCCAATAGAGTTGACCGTCGTAGCTCGATAGTGCTCCGCCGGGCCATGAAAGGGCGGTGAGAGGATCCGGCTCGTAATTCGTCGCACTCCAGACCTTGCTCCATTGAGCGACGTTGGCCGGCGTCAGTCCACCTGTGGGAATCGCCGGGCTCATCCAGAGGCCTGCAGGCGTCGTCGTTGGAATTCCCGAGAAGGTCCCCGGCCAGGTAGTTGCGAAGATTCGGCCCTTATGCGCGGCGAGATAGGCCGCAGACAGGTCGAGGTTGCCAACGTTCTCGAACTGGAACGGATTGCTCGTGTTGCCGGTCCATCTGAGAACGCTCCCGGTTCCATCGCTGTTCATGACACCGGCGTAAAGGACGCTGCCGACAGCCAGCCAACTGCGTATGTCAATGTACTGGGAGTAGTGTTGCGCCCCGATAAACTGGCCGGTCGTGCTGTTGTACGCAAACATGTTAATGCCGGCATCGGGCGAGGGGAGCGACGCGATAGTCGGTCCGGCGAGTATCACCACGCCGCTGAGCGAGCCGGCAGAGCGAAGACCGAGCGTCAGCGGATCAAGATTGGAAGGATCCTGCATGCTGGTCGGAGTGATATTGGTAAGCGTCTTGGTATGCACGTCGTAGTTATAAATCTGCGGCGGCCGGGTATCGCCCAGGGAGGCAGGTATGTTCAGAGAGGGATTGGTAGCTCGATAGTTGCTGGAGCCGAATTCGCAGGCCAGCCTTCCGTCCTGAAACGGCGTGAGTGGTAGCCCGGCCTGAGTGAACAAGCCGCCCATTACCAGGCACAGCACGTTCGCGGCGCTGCCAAACCATAGCTTGCGCTCTCCCGTCACGCCCCCCGCCGGGCTGGTGACTCTATCGCCTGCCGCGTCCGTTCCGGTTTCCGTCAGGCCCCAGACGTAAGCCTGATTCACCTTCGGCACGCCGACCATGCAGGTTGGTCCGCCCGGATATTGGTTTCGCGAACTGCCAAGCCCGACGAAACATTCGTCGGGAGGGGCGTTGGCAAGAAGGGTTGTGACAAACTCCGCCGGCGTCGGAGTCGGCATCACGGTCGCAGTGGGCATCGGAGTGGGTGCGGCCCTCGGAGCCGGCTTCGGACCGCCGCCACCGCCACCGCCACCGCCACCGCAGGAAGCCGCTGCTACAATCAATGAAGTTGTTACCAAGACCGCTAACCATCGTGACATCGTTCTCTTCTCTCCGCCGGAACTAGTTATAAAGCCTTTTCGACAACCCGGAGACCCTTGTCTTCTTCGAGCCTCCAAACACCAGATTCAACCCGAGGTCGTACTGGGCATTCGGAACAGTGCTCGTATCGAAGCTGAAACTGGTAGCGGTTCCTTCATCGATAGGACCAAGATAGTTGGGATGCGCTGCAGGTCCAATGGGATCGCTAGCTGACGGCCACGGGCGGCCAACACAACTAGGATTGATGCTGTCCGGACAGCCAATAAAAAACCTCGCGTGGGCAAATGTGCCGCCCGTGCAATTGGCGATAAAGGCCAGACGTATAGTTCCACTGACCGTTATAGGTTTGCCGAAGATTGTCGGCGCGGTCCAAACGGGAGAGCAGGTCACTTTGTGTCGGAAAAAGCGGCAGCCGCCGGACAGCTGAACCAGCATGGAAAGTACTAACCTACTAAGAGGCTGGCGCACCCGGTGCTGCTTCATGTTTGTCATCTAGCGGCCCTAGCAGGTCGTTGATAAACGCCTGAATTTCGTTCCGATATAATTCGTCAGAGTGAGCAATCGGATCGGTGGAGGAAGCGGCGGATGCGGGGAGAAGAGCGGCGGCAGCGGGCGATG
>DATJXN010000021.1:0-10000 GCA_035500095.1 Candidatus Binataceae bacterium | reverse complement strand
GTCCATCTCTCTTCTTACTTACTACTGCTTGCTGGATGAAGCTGCTGCTCGTAGATCCCTACCTATTCAGTTCATCGGAGATTTCGCCCGTCCGCAGATCCGGCGCCGGCCTCGGTGCGGATCGGGACGGCAAGGTTTCCGGTCGCCACAGCGAGGGTGTAACACCCGTTCCCATCCCGAACACGGCAGTTAAGCCCCTCAGCGCCGATGGTACTGTGCCCGACGGCGGCATGGGAGAGTAGGACGCGGCCGGGAAGCTATACCGGAGCGGAGCATCGCAAGCACGATGCTCCGCTTTTTTTTGCCCTCGACGGCACCGCGGTCGGACGATTGATCCAGTGTTTGTATAGGGAGAGCTCCAGGGGTGTAGAGACGAATCTCTCGGGGGAGATTGTCTATTCGCTGAAGGAGACGTCAACTCCATTGGCGATATAAAAGCGTGGCGCACATGCCCGTTGCGGGCCGACGGGCCGGATGGCGATATCTCAGGACGACCGTGCGATAGTTCTCGTTCAACCGTCCAGGCAGGCCTGCATCTTTGGCGGCATGCAATCGATCTTCTCCGGAAAGTCCTGTCAGCGGGCTAGAAACCCACCATCAACAACGAGACCCGAACCGGTCACAAATGAGGATTCGTCCGAGCACAGCCACAGCATAGCTTCCGCGACTTCGTTTGACCGACCCAATCTGCCCACCGGCTCCATAGCTGCATAATCGACTTCAGGAGCTTTCTTTGAATAGCGTTCGAATAGTGGAGTGTGAATTATTCCAGGGCAGACGGCATTGACGCGTATTCCGCGCCCCGCGTATTCAAGCGCCGCAACCTTCGTCAGACCCATGACGGCATGCTTGCTCGCTGTATATGCAGGATAACCAATGAACCCCGCATGGCCGGCAACCGAAGCGGTATTGACGATCGAGCCGCGACCTTGCGCGAGCATCAACTGCAGCTCCTCTCGCATGCAAAGCCACACGCCCTTTACATTGACTTGGTACACACGGTCAAAGTTTTCTGTGCTGCAGCTTAAGGTATCGGCCCAATCGCCGTCGATGCCTGCATTGTTACAGGCGCAATCCAGTCGGCCATAGAGTAGTTTGACCTGCCGAAACGCAGCTTCGATGTCCTGCGGCTGCGAAACGTCAACTCGAATGAAAACCGCTGTGCCGCCAGCCTGCTCGATTTGCTCGACTGTCCGATGGCCGGCCGTTTCTTGAACGTCGGCGACAATCACAACGGCTTCCTCTTCGGCAAATCGCAACGCAGCAGCTTGGCCTATTCCGGAAGCCGCGCCTGTGACCAGGATTACCTTGTCAGAAAGTCTGCGCCTCATGGCTCTTTCTGCTTCTGCAGAACCTCCTTAGCCAGAAAAACGGATTGCGTTCCGGAACCAGGCAGATGCCCGTTGCCAAGCGGATGCGACTGGTTACCCCTGCGGCGTAGGTCAACCCAATGAAGGGCCAATCCCATCCAAGAAAACTTCCTTCACTTCACCACTCCGGCATCTCGTTTCCGCTGCGCTGGCGGTGGGCGGACCGGCTCCCCCTGCCTCGCTCCTACGTATCACTATTATGAGGTAAAAAAGAACAGGGACTAGCGATGACTGCTCACTTGCAGACTAGCCGCGTCTCTTCAAACTCCGAAACGACGGGCGGGACCTCAAATCCTCAAGGCGGAGAGCGTCAGATGATGCTCTGTCTGCGCACCCGGGAAGGGCTTGGCTGACGCTCGCACAAGCCGCTGACTCTTGCTCGTCGTCATCGCCTCCGCTCGAATCGGCTATCGCTCGGGAGGTTCTCATCGCGCTTGTCGTTTCGGCACGACCTCGATACAGATGGTCTCGGTTCTCAACACGTAGGCGCGCGCGAATCGCGACGCCGCCGTTTCTCAAAATCATGGAGGAATATACCCATGGCTTCGTCGTCGGCATCGAACTCTTCCCTGAATTCGCCCCGCGAGCAGGTTCGCGCCACGGTTCCCAAGCTCGTCGAACTCACGGACAAAGTCGTCTTCGGCGACGTCTGGGAACGGCCCGAGCTTTCCAAGCGCGATCGCAGCCTGATAACGGTGGCGGCGCTGGTCGCGCTCTATCGTCCGGAGCAACTGCGCGTGCATATCGCGCGCGCCCTCGGCAACGGAGTGACCAAAACCGAGATTTCGGAAATTATTACGCACATGGCCTTTTATTCCGGATGGCCGACGGCGATGACGGCCGCATTCGTGGCCAAGGAAGTTTTCGAAAAGATGGCAGAGCGAAGCGCTGAGGCGTGAGCGGCCTGAGCGAAGCGCTCAGCGCTCTAACTTAAGGCGCTCGGCACTTTCAAATTCCGGCTTGCCGACCAACGCCGGCATCCGAATCTCAACACGGGTATGCTCAAATGAAGAAAACCGCTAGCAGATCCGCCGCGAAGCCGCGGCTGAGAAAAGTTCGCCGCATCGTCACCGGACATGACGCCCGCGGGCGCTCGGTGTTCGTCTCCGACGCGCCGTCGTCTCATGTGATGACGCTGCAGGGAATTCCAACTTTCGGCGTGACCGAAATCTGGGCCACCGACTCGACGCCGGCCGATAACCGCAAGGCCAAGGATCCCTGCAAGGTGCCGGTCCAGCTCGCGCCACCGAAGCGCGGGACGGTGGTGCGCGTAGTCGAATTTCCGCCGGACAAGCGCTGGATCAAATCGGCCGACCGCGACAAAGCCTTTGCCTCGATGGGCCGCTCGGGCGCGCAGGCGCTAGCGCACGATGCGAGCGCGAGCCGGCATCCGATGATGCATCGGACCAAGACGATCGATTACGCGATCGTGCTTGAGGGCGAGATCTGGGCGCTGATGGATGTCGGCGAAAAGAAGATGCAGGCCGGCGACGTCCTGGTCCAGCGTGGGACCAATCATGCCTGGTCGAACCGGTCGAACAAGCCGTGCCGCATTGCTTTCGTCCTGATCGACGCCAGGCCGCTGAAGCTGAACTAGCCTCGCTACACGAGGTGGTAGCCGCCATCGACCAGTAGGGCGATGCCGGTGACGTACTCATTCTTCATCAGGAAGAGCACGCCGTCGGCGGCCTCCTCCACTCTTCCGATGCGCTTTGCCGGCAGCTTTGCCGCAGCCGCGGCCAAAACCGCCTCCTTGCGCTCGCCCAGGATGTCCTCGAGGAAGGGCGTTTCTATATAGCCCGGCGTGATTGCGTTGACTCTGAGGGGCGCGAGGTCGACCGCGAGCGCTCTCGCGAATGCCTCCACAGCGGCGCACGATGCGGTAACCACGGGCTCGCCCGCGAGTGGAACCGTGCTCGTCGAACCCGACATAAA
This sequence comes from Candidatus Binataceae bacterium, assembly GCA_035500095.1. Taxonomy (NCBI): domain Bacteria; phylum Candidatus Binatota; class Binatia (SeqCode); order Binatales (SeqCode); family Binataceae (SeqCode); species Binataceae bacterium (SeqCode). Next base: position 6,695 of record DATJXN010000021.1, on the reverse strand, counting down.
AACCAGGGAGCCGTTTCTCCGCATTTTCGGCGCTCCGTACTTGGCAGCATAGAGGGCTCCCATGAACCTGGTGTCCATCGCCCGCCGGAGCAGCCTAGTGTCGATTTCGAGGCGAGGAGCATGGGCGGGATTGCCCGCAGTTACAAAGATGTGATCGATGCCGTCGCGCGTCTGAAAGAAATCGCGCACCGCGGTCTCTTCGTTGACGTCCAGAAGCGCCGTATCTGCCGCGCCGGTCAGGGCTGCCTTCGCGAGCCTCAGCTTCTCGGCCGATCGTCCTGCGATTGTGACGTGGGCGCCCTCGGCGATGGCCGCCCTGGCGGTGGCGAATCCGATGCCGGTGCTGCCACCCAGGATGACTACCTTGGCGTCGGTGAGTTGCATCGCTCTCCCTCCTGTCCTCGACCTGTCGGATGGCACCTTCAAGCTGCCGTAAATCATCGCCGCCGGCGGGTTGTCAAGCGTACCGCGCGCTGCCGCAGAAGCTCGTGGCGCTGCGACGCGAGCTCTTGGTAAAGTCACGACTGTCCGATTGGCCGCACATCCAGGGGAGGCCGTGCCATGGAAAAGAGTTTCGAAGAGAAAGTAGAAGAGCTCTGGAATCGCGAACAAATCAGATCGCTCACTTACGCTTACGGAGAGTGTATCCTGCGGCGCGACGCCGACGGGATGGCGGAGCTTTTCGCCGAAGACGGGGCCGCGGATTTCAGCCTCCTAGGCTGGGGGATTCATCGCGGACGCGAAGCGATAAAGAACTTCTACGGCGGCACGTGGGCGTTTCGCGTGAAGCCGTTTTTCACCAATCACTACATCGAGTTCATCGACAAGACTCACGCGCGCGGATGGTGTTGGCTCGATAATCGCGCCGTGCGCAACGGCGAAAGCCTGATCGGCTGCGGCAAGATCTATGACGAGTACGAATTGACCGGCGGCCAGTGGCGATTCAGCTCGCGCCGGATCGCGCAATTCTTCCTCGTCCCGCTGGGCAAGGGCTGGGCCAAGGAGCTCGAGGAGTTCACCGAGGTGGAACCGCGCTGGCACTGAGCGAGCCCGCAGCCGTCGGAATGCTACGGTTTGCGGTCGGCTACTGCGTTCCGGCGTAACGGCCGCCCAACTGCTCCTGCAGCTCGAAGACCTGATCCCGGAGCTTGCGGATGTAATCCTGCTGCTGCTCGACCTGTTTTTGAAGTTCGAATTGCGGCTGTTCGGTTTCATAGGACGGATCTTCCGCCGGCTTGGCGGCGGGATCGGCGGCAGCCGCGATCGTGTCGCTGACTTTGCAGTTCGCGAGCGCGATGTCGTCGTCCGCGCACTTCTGCAGGCTCGATCGCTTGGCCAGCAAGCGTGCGATTTCGCTCTGCTGCGATGCGAGCTGTTTCTTGAGCTGAGCCTGCTCGCGCTTGGTTTCGAGATGCTGCTTGACCCCCATGTAGGTGGCAACCGCGCCCGCGCCGGCGCCCCCGCCGACCATCATCCCTCCCGTGCCCCCCGTAATCAGTCCGCCCGCGACCGCGCCGATCATCCCGCCGGCCGCGACCGCCGCGGCGCGATCGAGCACTCCGGGCGCCTTGCGCATCGCGCACTCCACGGTATGTCCCTGATGCAGTTCGACGGCATCGCCGTTGACGGTCACTACCGTGCCGACGCTGTTTTCCTCGGTCCGCACGTTGATTACCGCGTCGGCCTGGTCGGGATATTTCTGCATCGCGAGCGCGCGGAGCTTGTTCGCCATGTCCACGCCGTCCCCGTCCATCGCGGCGCTGGTGTACGGCTCGGTGAAACTGACCGGGCCGAGGTCGTGGTAGCATTCGTCGGGTACTCCGGCTGCCGAGACGTAGATGAAGCGGTCCGGGGCGTGCGCCGGCGCCGGCGGAGGCGCGGGCGCGTCGTGTTGGGCGGAGCAGGCAGGGACTGTGAGGATCGCGGCCAGCATAAGCGATCGAAGCGGCGTCAATAGGAATACTCGCAAACTCTCGCAAACTCCTGTCGGCGAATTGAACGGACCATTATTAGCGCCGGCCGGCCAGCGAGCCAACCCGGTCCGTTGGGCCCGCGTAAGTCAGCCCCACACGCGACGAGCGGCGTCGGCGACCAGCGCGAGCTTGCGCTCCTGCATCGCGGGTTCGACCGGATTGCCCTTCACTCCCGACGCGAAGCCACACTGGGTCGAGAGCGCGAGGCGCTCCTTGGGAAAAAAGCGCGCGGCATCCTCGATCCGGGCGATCAGTTCGTCGGCGGTTTCGAGCACGTTGCGCTTGGTCGTCACCAGGCCCAGCACGACTAGCTTGTCGCGTGGCACCTCGGCCAGCGGCTCAAAGGAGCCCGAGCGCGAGTCGTCGTACTCGAGCAGGAATTCGTCGTAGGCGCGTGCGCGCTGGAAGACCTCGCGCGCGATCGAGTCGTAACCGCCGCGCGCGAGCCAGCGGCCGTCGTTGTTGCCGCGGCACAGATGCAAGCCGAAGGTCACGCCGGGATGGGCGGCGAGCGAGTTGAGAATCTCGACGCCCTCGGCGAGCAGGCGCCGCGGGTCGATTCCGCGCTCCTCGAAGACCATTCGTCGCACCTCGGGATCAACCAGGTTGGTCAACTCGGGCGCGTCAATCTGGATGTACTCGCATCCAAGCCGCGCCAACTCGCCGATCTCCTCGCGAATCACGGCCGCGCCGTCGGCGAACATCTCGAACGGATCGCGGTAGGCGGCGCTGGATTCCTGCGGGGACCAGAACATCTTGAGCATCATCGGGCTCGGCAGCGTAATCTTGATCGGCCGCCTCGCGCGAGCGCGCGCGTACACGAATTCCTCGGTCGCGAGCGAACGGCGCCGGCGCACTTTGCCCGTGACCGCCAGACCCAGCGAAAGGTTGACCACGTGGGCGTCGTCCTCATGCCAGGGCTGCGTGACCGAGGAGCTCCGCGAAAGGCCCTCGGTCGCCTCCAGCAGCGAGCCGAGAAAGCTCATGCGGCGCTGCTCGCCGTCGTTGATGATGTCGAGCCCGGCCGCCTCCTGCAGGGCCAGCGCGTCGTCCACGGCGCGATCTTCGACCCGTTTGTAGCGTGCCGGGGATATCTCGCCCGCGCGCAGGGCGCGCCGCGCCTCGCGCAGGTAGGCGGGCCTGAGCAGCGAGCCGATCGGCTGCGAGCGAAAGACGTGTTCGCTCATCTCGTAAGCACCTCCATTGCGAAGCTCGGCGCGGCGGCCTGCGTCTCAACAGCGTTCAACAGAAACGCTTTATAGATCGTATCCGCTGCGGGCGCCAAGTCCGGGCCGCGCAAGACAAAAGGGGCGGTCCCGAAGGACCGCCCCTTACGATGCCCGGTTCGGCGGCGGGCGGGTCAGTGCTTGGTCTCGATCCGTTTGCCGTAAGTCACTTCGCCCTTATCGACGCGCAAGCTGAAGCCGCATTCGGGGTTGGTGCAAACCCATGCCTTGAAAATCACCGAAGCGCCTTCCTGGCCGTAGTCCGACAGTGGAATCAGAGTGCCATTGTTACACTTTTGGCACTTCGGCAACTCCATCACACCACACCTCCTGTGCAGCCGGCCAACTCCCGGCCCAGCCAAAAAACTATCCGACCCATCAACCTAATTCAACTTGGCCTCTGGCACGGCAAAATGGTCCATTTGGCTTCCTGTACAGGCGCTTCGGACGATCGCCCTCCCGCCATTGCGCATGAGGACGGTTGCCCGGCGCGCTCTTGTGGCCTGAGACCCGCCGTGGTGCCTGGCATGGTAGTATGCGGCTGCCATGGATGCCGCCCAGCCGGCCTTTCTCATCCGCGAGGCCCGCGTCGCCGACCGCCGCAGCCTGCTGCGGCTTGCGCGCGAGCTCGATTCGGTGAACCTCCCCACCGATTCGGCGGAGATGACGGAGACGCTGACGCGTGCGGCGAAATCGTTTCGCGGCAGAGTCGCCAACTCCGCGCGCGCCGTCTATATCTTCTGCGCTGAAGAGATCGCGACCCGCACGATCGCCGGCGCCTCGATGATCATCGGTCAGCACGGCACCCCGCAGAGTCCGCATTACTACCTCGAAATCGACAGCGACGAGCGCTACTCCGCGAAGCTGCGCAAGATGTTCCGGCATACGTATCTGCGGCTGCGCCATTCGATGGACGGGCCGACCGAGACCGGCGGGTTGATCGTGACCCAGCCGATGCGCCATCGCCCGGAGCGAATCGGCAAGCAGCTCTCGTGGGCGCGTTTCCTCTATATCGGACGGCATCTCAAGCGCTTCCAGGACCGGGTGATCGCCGAGATGCTGCCGCCGAGCGCCGGCGATCAGGGAAACATCTTCTGGGACCACTACGGCAGGCGCGTAACCGGCCTGTCGTTTCGCGAGGCCGATCGGCTTTCGGCCCACGACAAGGAGTTCATCCGCGCGCTCTTTCCCGACGCGCCGCTTTACACTTTTCTGCTGCCGGACGAGGTGCGCGCGTCGATCGGCGCGGTGCGCGAAGAAAGCCGCGGCGCAGTGCGCCTGTTGGAGCAGGCGGGGATGAAATTCCTGAATCAGATCGACCCGTTTGACGGCGGTCCTTACTACGGCGCCCCGACCGCCGAGCTGGTTCCCGTAAGGCAGCGGCGGACGCTCAAATTGAGAGCAGCCGAGCCACCTGCCGAGCACGCCCGCCTGTATCTCATCGCGCACGAGGACTCGCGCCGGGGGTTTCGCGCGGTGCAGGCGAGCGCCCTGGAACAGGATGAGCGGCGGCTGGCTACTCCGGCGAGCGTGATCGCGGCACTGGGGCTGGCCGAAGAAGCGCCGGTCGACGCGGTCCCATTGCCCTAGCTGCCGCCGCCGGCCTACATCTCGAGCAGCGCGCGATAGAAGCGCACCGCCGCTTCAACGTCGGAAAGAAAATTGTATTCGTTGGGCGCGTGGATCACCCCGGTCGACGGCCCCGGCCCGATCACGACCGGTTCGAGCCCGGCCGCGGCGTATATCCCCGCCTCGGTGCATCCCGATTTCACGCCGGATTTGAGCTCGAGCCCCGCGCTTGCCAACGCGCCCATCGCCAACTCGACGGTCTCGCTCGCCGCGGGCGCGCGAAAGCCCGGATTCGCGCGCTTCTCGCGTAGCGCCACGGACACGGCGGCCGCGGATCGCGAAATCTCGGCAGCCACCCGGGCGACCCCGGCGCGGACCTCGTCCAGCGCGAGCCCGGGCGGCGGGCGCAACTCGAAGTCGAGCTTCATCGAACCGGACTCCGACTGGATTACGCCGGGATTGCAGGTCAGCGTCGGCGGAGCGTAATCGGCCTCGTCACCGCCGCCCTGGTCGGCGTAGTTGCGCAGTGCGGCGATGAACCGGAGCATCGTGGTCACGACCTCCAACGGGATGACCTCGGGGGCCTCCTTGTTGAAGCTCGTGGTCTCGATGGCGCCGCCGATCGGAATATCGAGCGCCGCGTCGGTTGCTGCGACGACGTCGCATCGCGCCGGCACGACATTGACCGCAGTGCCGCCCGCGATCGCCACCAGGTTATGTTTGAGATTGATCGCCATCGCTTTCAGCGCGATTTCGATCGCGTTGACGCCCAGCGCCGGAGTGCTGGAATGAGCGGCCTTGCCCGCAAACGTCAGCCGCCGCATCTGCATCGGCTCGTCAACGCGAAGCGGCGTGAAGCCGAGCGCCAGCTCGAACATCATCAGGCCCTTGTGCGCGGTAATCACCTCCAGGCGCGAAGGCTCGCCGACGAAAGCCATCGCGCCGGCCGGCAGGATCGCCGCCTCCGCCATTTCCTTCGCGCCCGCAAGGCCATGCTCTTCGCCGAAAGTGCCGACCAGGTAAACGTCGCGGCGCGGCGTGCCAACTCCGCTCAGCGCAAAAATCCTGGCCGCCAGATCAAGCTTGGTGTCGGCGGCGCCGAGTCCGTAGATGCGATCGCCGTCGACGCGTGCGCTGAACGGGTCGCCGTCGCAGGCGGTCCATAGCTCAGGCGCGCCGGGCGGCACGGTGTCGAGATGGGTGTTGAGCACGATCGGCCGCAGCGACGATTCGCGGCCGCGAATCGCGGCGACCAGGTTGACCTGTTCGCCGCCCTCGCGCGTCGAGGGGATGAGGCGAGCGGTAATTCCGGCCGGCGCAAGCATCGCCGAGGCGCATAACGCGGCAATCTCCCGCGTGCCCTCGGCGGTGACGCTGCGGCATCCGATGAGCCGCCGGCACCAATCAAGCAGCGCCGCGTCCATCGCTCTCCGGGCGCCTCTCGCGCTCAGTACGATCGCCGCCGCTGCGGCGGGTGGCTTCGCCGGGTTTGACGGCATAATGGATCGCTACCGTGCCGAACCCGGTCAGACGATAGCCGACTTCGGCGAGTCCCGCCGCGCGCATGATCGCGGCCATGCTTTCGGCGTCCGGATGGGGCCGCAGTGACTGACCCAGCCATCGGTAGGCGGAGTAGTGCCCGCTCACCACTCCGCCGAGCAGCGGCACGACGCGCGCGATGTAGAAACCGAAGAGCCCGTGCATCGGGCCGCGCGGCGGCGTCAGGTCGAGACAGGCGAGCCGTCCGCCCGGCTTGAGCACGCGTCGGAGTTCACCGAAAGCCGCGGGCAGGTCGGTCACGTTGCGCAGCATGAAGCCGTTGACGATGCAATCGAAGGTGTTGTCGTGAAACGGAAGTCGGGTGGTATCGCCGGCCAGGAATTCGATCTCGCAGCGGTGGCCAAGGCCGCGCGGGCCGGCGGAGCCG
>DATJXN010000020.1 GCA_035500095.1 Candidatus Binataceae bacterium | reverse complement strand
CGTCGGCTCGCGGCTTTGCTCCACGCTTCCTCCAGACCCCATCTCACGATGACGCCTTTGCGCTTCGCTAGTGCTCGACGCGGCCTGCTCGCACAGAGGACTTCCACCTCTTAAGTCACGCGCCATGCTGGGCGCACAATGGCGGGCGGCGGTCCCCATCCGGGAACCGCCGCCCGCCGACGTTCAGTCCTGCGCGCAGGCGCATCCACGGATGCGCCTGCGGTTACTCCATCGTTACATCATCCCTTACATCATGCCGCCCGGAGGCATCGCCGGCGCGCTGCCCCCCTTCTCTTCGGGCTTCTCGGCCACCATGCACTCCGTGGTGAGCAGCAGGCTCGCCACCGAAGCCGCATTCTGCAGGGCGCTGCGCACGACCTTGGTCGGATCGATGATCCCGGCCTTCATCAGGTCCTCGAACTCCTCGGTCGCCGCGTTGAAACCAAAGGGCCCCTTGTTGTTGCGGATCTTGTCGACCACCACCGAGCCTTCCCATCCGGCATTGGTGGCGATCCAGCGTGCGGGATCCTCGAGCGCCTTGCGGATGATGTTGATGCCAGCCTTTTCGTCTTCGCCCGCGCGCAGTCCGTCCAGCGCCGACAGCGAGCGGATGAGCGCCACGCCGCCGCCCGGAACCACGCCTTCCTCGACCGCGGCCCGCGTCGCATGCAGCGCATCCTCGACGCGCGCCTTCTTCTCCTTCATCTCGACCTCGGTCGCCGCGCCAACGCGGATGACCGCCACACCGCCGACCAGCTTGGCCAGCCGCTCCTGGAGCTTCTCGCGGTCGTAGTCGGAAGTGGTCTCGTCGATCTGGGCGCGGATCTGCTTGATCCGGCCTTCGATCTCGGCCTTCTTGCCCGCGCCATCGATGATCGTGGTGTTGTCCTTGTCGACCACGAGCCGCTTGGCGCGGCCGAGATCCTGCAGCGTCACATTCTCGAGCTTGATCCCGAGTTCCTCGGCGATAACCTTGCCGCCGGTGAGGATGGCGATGTCCTCGAGCATGGCCTTGCGGCGGTCGCCGAAGCCCGGCGCCTTGACCGCAACGCAGCTGAGCGTGCCGCGAATCTTGTTGACGACCAGGGTGGCGAGCGCCTCGCCCTCGACTTCCTCGGCGATCAGCAGGAAGGGCTTGCCGGTCTTCGCGATAGACTCGAGCACCGGCAGCAGGTCCTTCATCGAAGAGATCTTCTTCTCATGGATTAGAACGTAGGCGTCTTCGAGCTTCGCCTCCATCCGTTCCGGATCGGTGACGAAATAGGGCGAGAGATAGCCGCGGTCGAACTGCATGCCCTCGACCACTTCGAGCGTGGTCTCGAGCCCCTTGGCTTCCTCGACCGTGATCACGCCTTCCTTGCCGACTTTTTCCATCGCCTCGGCGATGATGTCGCCGATGGTGGAGTCGTTGTTGGCCGAGATGGTGCCGACCTGGGCGATTTCGCGGCGATCCTTGGTGGGTTTGGAGAGGCCCTTGAGCTCGCTGACCACGGACTCGACGGCGCGGTCGATACCGCGTTTGAGCGACATCGGGTCGTGGCCTGCCGCGACCATCTTCATGCCCTCGGTATAGATGGAACGGGCGAGCACGGTGGCGGTGGTGGTGCCGTCGCCGGCGACGTCGGAAGTCTTGGAGGCGACCTCCTTGACCATCTGGGCGCCCATGTTCTCGAACTTGTCTTCGAGTTCGATTTCCTTGGCGACGGTCACGCCGTCCTTGGTCACGGTGGGCGCGCCGAAGCTCTTCTCGAGCACGACGTTGCGCCCCTTGGGGCCGAGCGTGACGATCACGGCGTCGGCCAGGACATTGACGCCGCGCAGAATCTTCTCGCGCGCTTCCTGGGCGAAACGCACTGTTTTGGCTGCCATGGTTTTTGCTTCTCCTCGAAAGTTAGAAAGTGTTTGAGCCGGTTTAAAGCGACAGCGAAGCGGCGGCTACTCGAGCACGCCCAGGATGTCGTCCTCGCGCAGGATGAGGTGCTCTTCGCCTTCGATTTTCACCTCGCTGCCCGAATACTTGCCGAACAGGATCTTGTCGCCCGCCTTCACGTCGGGCGCCAGCAGCTTGCCCTCGTCGGTCACCTTGCCCTTGCCGACGGCCACGACCTTGCCCTCCTGGGGCTTTTCCTTGGCGGTGTCCGGGATAATGATCCCGCCCTTGGTTTTTTCCTCTTCCTTGATGCGCTTGACCAGAATGCGATCGCCCAATGGCCTGATTTTCATGGGGACCAGCAGCCTCCTTGCCTCGATGTAATTGTGGTGTTAGGCGGAACCAATTTCCGCGCACAGTAAATTAATCACGGAGGATTAATTGTCAATTGGCAGTCGCGAAGCCCGAGTGCCAATCGCTCAGAGTACCTCAGACTTCATCGAAACGCAAAGCGCGACGCAAGGGAACGATCTCCGCGTTACGACAATCAAACGCCGCAAAGATAGCGTTAGATGATTAAAATGAGATTAAATTTGCTCGGCCGAGAGCTCAATCCTCGAACTCGACCCGCCGCCCCAGCTTTTCGGAGAGCGCTTCGGCGAGCCGGAAGTAGAGGTCCCGGCCGTCCTTGTCGCCGGTCCATCGGTCCGACGCAGCGTCGTAGTCGAAATGCCATCCGTGAGCGCCGGCCGCGAGCCAGACCTGCGAGGTCGCGCTCTGGCGGCTCAGCACGAAGCGCCCGCCGTCGGGGAATTCCATCGTCACCGCGCCGTCGCCGGTGCTATAGTCCACTTCGTCGGGGTCGAAATCCTCCAGCCACCTGGCCACGCGGGCGAGGCAAGCGTCGGAGCGGGCGGCAAATTCCCTGGGGTCCATCGGAGAGTTATCCTGGCGCGCCGCCTGGATCAGCGCGGGCCTTTCTTGCGTAACTCCTCTTCGCGATAGCGGCGGAAGAGGATGTTCCATTCGCTGCTGCCCTCGACTACGCCGCGCTTGAGCGAGATGATCTTGCGGCGGACGATCTCGTCGATCGCGTCGCCCTGCTCTTCCCATCCGGCGATCAAATCGCGCGCCTGGCGCAGCGCGAGAGCGAAGTTAGGTATCTCGGCCAGCCCCTCGTCGCGAAGCTTTGCGAGCGATTCGCGCGCCAGGTAAAGAATCCGCTCCTCGCTGAGTTTCATGGCATCGCCATCCGCCCCGAGCAGTTCGGCCTCGCGGCTAAAGGGTGAAGTTCCGCTTCTGCGCGAGGCGCTGGCGGATCATCGAGCGCAGCCGGGTCGCATCGACCCCTGGATTAAGCCGCGCCTGCTCCTCGGCCATCTTGTCGGCCTCGTCATCGATCCGGGATTCGGTCTCGAAGTTCTGCGACATCAGCTCGACCACGCAGGCGACCAGGTCTTTTTCGTCGACGCGCGGCTTGATAATGCCGCGGGCGACAAGCCCGTGCACCAGATGATTCGCCAGTGAATCGATTTGCGCTTCGCGGAGCATATTCGGGTTTTACTGCCTCGTGAACAAGATTCCCGGCTTCGAAACTTCTCTGTTAACGATGTTCCGGCGGCGGGGGTGCCGGGTCAAGTGGCCTTTTGCTCGCACGCTACGGCCTGGGCGACTTGACCCCGTGCTGCTGGGCGGTCTGCTCGATTTCAACCTGGCGATACGCTTCATTGGTGGCCGGACCGAGCGCCAGATAAAGCTCCTTGATGTGGCCGATGTTGGCGCCGAAGTCCCCGTGCCAGAAATCGAGCGGCGACTGCGTTTTGACCTGGCCAAAGCGCGAGCGCGAGCACACGTCAACTTCGCTGCGCGGAGTCACGACGATCCGCACGTCGTCGGTGAAGTCAAGCAAGCGCGTGTGATACACCGCATTGATCGTGAGCGTCGTGGGATCCGAATTAACGATTTGCCATCCCGGAAGTCCGCTCACTGTCGTGGCCACCACCTGCATCAGCCTCGCGGGCGGGATTCCGGGGTACGCGTTGCGGACCAACTCCGGATAGTCCCCTTCCGCGCCCGCGCTCGCTGCGTTTGCCGCCGGAGTCGCAGTGGGCGCAACAGCGGGCGCAGCCTCGGTGTGCGCCGCCGTGTGGCGCACATGGCGGCGTTCGTGATGCTCCGTGTCGGCAGGCTCACGGGCCCCAAGTTGGGCCGGGTCGGCGCAGGCGGCGGCACCGTCGCCCTTTTCGCTGGTCGCCGCCCAATTCACGGTCAGGAAGCGCTGCAGGCGCCTGGCCGGGTTGGGCGGCCCCGCCAGCGATACGTTATTCATCAGGATCGCCGTTCCGCCAATGATAACGGTCATCGCGCAGGCGAAGACGATGCACCGGAAGAACGTACCGATAGGGCCGCGCACGTAGATACTGAGAACGATCAGCGCCAGCGCGCCGAGCACAAGCTCGGCGGCAAGGCGTTCAGGCCCGGGAACCAGGAAACTGCGCAACTGCGCAAGTGGTAGTGCGTCCATCGGCGCTGCTATCCTATTATGCCGCGGACCCCGCTGCTATAAGGAAATTTCGACGAAAAACGCCCGCCGGGCACGCCGGCAGGCGTCTGAAATCCGCGGCGGCAAGCCGATGAAGCGGCCGCTGGACGTAAGTCCTGCCGGGACGCTTCACTACGCTCAGGCGGAAGCCGTCGCGAAGCCGCCGCCCTCGCCGCGCAGGATCGCGTCGAAGCGCATCCCGCCGAGATAGTGCCGGTACGCCTCTTCATCGGTAATCGCGGCGCGGCGCACGTCGCGCCGCAGAATCTGCCATACCCCGCCGACCATCGGATGGCGGCCCTGGCGATAGCTGAAGAAGTAGTACATGAACTGCCGCAGCGTGGAGCGGCGCGATTCGGCGCTCAGCCCGCGCCCGCCAGCCACGGTGAAGATGGTCCTGAGCAGGCTCGCGAACGAATAGAAGCCGGTAAATGCGTCGCGGTAGGCGCGCATCCAGGAATCGGTGTCCAGCCGCTCGTGCTTGAGCGTGACGTGCTGGGAATCGAGGTTATTGAAGTCCCAGTCGATGATCGCGCCTTCCTTGGCGTAGCGGACCTGGTCCTCCGTGCCGGGCAGCGGCGTCATGATGAAGAACGACACGATGTCAAAGCCGAGCTTGCGCAGCGTCTTCGCCGCTATCCGTCCGCAATCGGGGCCGTCGAAGGGGAAGCCGAGCATGTAGCCCGCGTGGACGGAAACGCCGACGCGATGCCAGTTGTCGACCAGGCGGCGGTACTTCTCGAGCACCCGCGCGCGCGACTCATCGAGCTTCAGCCGATGCTGCCGGTCGTCGGTGTTCTGGTACTTGGTCGCGTGGTTGAGGTTGTCGGGATTGAGCGACTCGATTCCGACGAAAGCCTGATAGCATCCGGCGCGCGCCGCCAGTTCGACGAAGCGCTTGCTGCGCCGATGCTTGGCGCCCTCGGTCTCGCCCGGCGCGACGTTGGCGTAGCAAGAGGCGTCAACGTCAACCTGCATCATGAAACTAAGCTGCGGGAACTCCTTCTTGACCTCAACCAGGCCGGTCAGGATCTCCTCCCAGCGCGGGCTGCGAAAGAAGTCGTCGTCGACCAGGAACAGCGATTCGATCCCGTGGAAGCGGATTGCGTCGCGCACCCAGTGCACGACGGCCTCGGGCTCGCGCGAGCGCATCGTGCGGCCCATCACGTTCTTGACGCTGCAATAAGAGCAGGTGAACGGGCATCCGCGCGAGGTATCGATCGTGGTCATCGCTTCGTTGAAGAAGCGGGTCAGGTAGCGATCGTCGATCACGGGCAACTGGGCCTCGGCGATCTGCGGCACGATGATATCTTCCTGGCCGGTCTTGGCGCGGATGCCTTCGGTGACCGCGTAATTGAGCCGCAGCTCGCCGCGGAGGAAATCCTCGATGATCTGGCCCCACAGGTTTTCCGCTTCGCCGACGATCGTGGTCACGCCGCAGCTGTTGAGAAACTTGACGGAGTCGGGATATCCGCTGACGTGAAAGCCGCCCATCATGGTGGGCAAACCCTGGGCAACGAACTGCATGGCGAGGTCGCGGCCGCGCGGATATTGGTTGGACTGCACGCCGGACAGTCCGATTAGCAGCTCGACGCCGTCCTCGCGCGCCTTTTCCTTGATCGCGACGATCGTTTCGGGCGACACCGCGCCATCGCAAATCTCGTCCCACAGCACGGTCTGCAGGTAAACGTTGCGCTGGGCCGAATAGCGCTTGTTGAAGGTATCGTTGAGCGCCGCCAGCACGGTCAGGGTGTTGTTGGGCTGCACCCCATAGCGGAAGAACTGGACGTAGCCGTGCTCGTCGTACCGCGACGGCTTGATGAAATAGACCCTGATCGTGCGGCAGGGCTCGGGCCGTATCGAACCCTGGCTAAGCGCGCTCTGTGAGGCGCCAAGCTCCAGCGGGCGTCCGGAGTGTTTGGCGCCGTAGCGGTTGCGTCCGATAACCAGGTAGCCGCTTACGCCAGCGACCAGCGCAAGGCATCCAAGGCAAACCAGCAGCACCATCATTCAGATCCTCTTCCGCCGCTCTATAAAAATGCCAAAACTAAGGGCGAAACGTTTTCTAACCGAACGGTCAGAGTTAACTAATCCAGACCCATGAAGTCAACATTGCAGACCTTCCGCACATCCACAACTCTATTGAACAAAAGCCCGTCGATTCAAGGGGAATTCTCAGCCTAACGGAACATTTCCACAAGCTTGATCAATCCGAGGTCGCGGTAGCGCTCGATTAGATAGCCCTTTATCTCCTGCACACTCGCCATCTCCAGCGTATCGTGCGCGATTAGCCGCGCTGTGCGGTAATTGGTCTCGCGAACGATTTTGCGAATCACCGGGATGAAGAGCGGGCTCAGGCTCAACTCGTCTAGGCCCATCCCGACCAGGAGCAGCGTGGCCAGCGGATCGGACGCCATCTCGCCGCAGATGCAGACCTCCTTGCCCGCGGCACGCGCGACGTTGACGACCTCGGCAATCGCCGAGAGCACGGCCGGATGGAGCGCTTCGTACAGATGCGCCACGCGCGGGTTGTTGCGGTCGGCGGCGAGCAGGTACTGGATAAGATCGTTGGTGCCGATCGAGAAGAAATCGACCTCGCGGATAAGCCGCGGCGCGAGCCATACTGCCGAGGGCACCTCGACCATGATTCCGACCTTGGCCGCGGGATTGTGCTCCAGCCCTTCGCGGAACAGCTCGCCCTGTGCCTCGGCCAGAAGCTCGCGCGCGCGGCGCAACTCTTCGAGGCTCGAGATCATCGGAAACATGATCTTCACCTCATGCCGCACGGCGGCGCGCAGGATGGCGCGGAGCTGAACCTTGAACACGCTCGGCATCTCGAGCGAGATCCGAATCGAGCGCCATCCGAGGAACGGATTTTCCTCGCGCGGCACCCGCATGTAAGGCGGATACTTGTCGGCGCCGATGTCGAGCGTGCGGATCGTCACCGGGCGCTTGCCCACCGCGTCGAACATCTTGGTGTAGAGCGCGATCTGCTGGTTCTCGTCGGGAAAATCCTCGTAGGTCAGAAACGAAAACTCGGTCCGCATCAGTCCCACGCCCTCGGCGCCGTACTTGAGCGCGAGCGGGATGTCGTGGGGGAGCGCGATGTTGGCGAGCAGGCGGACGCGGTTGCCGTCGCTGGTGGCGGCGGGCTCGTCGCCCTCGCTCATCAGTTCGCGCCGGAACGTGTCGTAGCGCTTGTGCAGCGCCTGGTACTCGCGTTCGACCTCGGGCGCCGGCTTGACGTAAACGATGCCGGAATTGCCGTCGAGCACCAGGTTGTCGCCCTCGGCCACCGATTCCATCAGATGATCGACGCCGACCACGGTGGGAATCTCGAAGGCGCGCGCGAGCAGCGCCGCGTGCGAGGTCGTTCCGCCCGATTCCAGCGCGATTCCGACAAGGTTGTCGTGCGAGACCAGCGTCAGCTGCGAGAGCGTCAGCTCCTCGGCGACGAGGATGGTCGATTTGTTGAACTGGTTGCGCCGATCGTCCTGGCGCATGTGGCGGAGCAGGCGATGGCCGACGTCGCGAAAGTCGGTGGCGCGCTCGCGCAGGTAGCCGTCGGCCACCGCCAGAAGCTGCGCGCTCAACTCGTCGATCACCCGGAACAGCGCGCTCTCGGCCGCGTAGCCGGTGGCGACGATGTCCCGGATGCGGCCGACGAACTCGTCGTCCTCCAGAATCATCTTGTGGGCGTCGAAGATCTTGAGCTCCGACTCGGGCATCAGCGGGGTCATCCGATGCCGCACGGCGTCGAGCTCCGTGAGCGAGCGGGCGAGCGCCTCCTCCAGGCGCTTGTGCTCGGCGCGGATGTCGCGGGCTTTGAGATTGCGATCGATGGTGCTCAGAAAGGTGCCGACCACGTGCGCCACACCGTGGCCGAAGCCGGGCGCCGCCGCCAGTCCGACCAGGCGCGGGCGGCGCACTTTGACCGGCGCCTTGACCCGAGTCTCACCGCCGATCTTTTCGTAGCCCTTGAGCTGGCGGTTGGCTTCGATCATCCGGCGGCGGTACTCGTCGCGCTCCTTTTCCTTGGTCGCGAGCGTTTCGCGCAGCCGGAAGTGCGAAAGGATGTGCGCCACCTGGTTGGCCGCGGTCTTGAGCAGGCGCACCTCGCCCGGGCTGAATTTGCGGCTGCGCAGCGTCTGCACGACCAGCACGCCGATCGGCTTCTGCCGCCCGTCCTGCACCGGAACGCCCAGAAAGGCGTGGAAGCGCTCCTCGCCGGTCTCGGGAAAATACTTGTAGCGCGGATGGCTGATCGCGTCCGAGACGGTGACCGGCTGGCCGTGCTCGACTACCAGGCCGACCAGCCCCTCGTTGACCCGCATCGAGACCTTGCCGACCGACTCCGTCTCCAACCCGACCGTGGCGCGGAGCACCAGGCGCTCGCGCTGGGCGTCGAAGAGGTAGAGCGAGCAGACCTCGACCTCCATCCCGCTCGCGATCGTGGTGACTATCTTGTCCAGGGTCTCGCGGAGCGAGTTGGCGGCGTCGCCGCCGATGGCGGAGATGTCCTCGATGAGGGCGAGACGATCGCGATTAACTGCCATGATCCGGGATTCGCCTCGATTTTATCCCGCCGACGGTTTGTTCCACAACTATGATCATCAAATCCTCACACCGCCGGCGTGAAGATTCGGCGCATGACGATTCCCACTCGGTGCGCGGACCGCAAGCGGCCTGCACTCAGCCCGGCCAACGGGAACGAGCCGCCTGCACCCCTGCAATATGCCATGAGAGGCGGCGCCTAACTTTCAAAGCGCGCCTGGCCCAGGATCTCGTTCACCGAACGCTTGCCGTTCTCCGCGAGCAACGCGTCCAGTTCGCGATCGATGCGTGCGAGCGCCCCCGCGCCCTCCTTGATTAGCGCCGAGCCGACGCCGACCGCCTTCGCGCCGGCGAGATGTGCCAGGTAGGCGTCGCGTCCCGTGTTCACTCCGCCCACCGCCACCACGTCATATGCGCCGCCGGCCAGCCGCCAGTAGATATGCGTCTGCGAGAGCGGGCGCGCCGCGCCCTTGATCCGGCCGCTCGCGATATCGATCTCGAGGTCTTTGGGCAGGTCGTTGGCGCACACGGCGATCGCGACGCCCGTCTGCTTGAACAGATCCGCGATCGCCCCCGCCTCGATCGCGCCCGGCCGCGGCGGGAGCTTGACCGCGAGCGCCGCCCCAATCTCGCCGCGCACCCGTGCGATGATCGTTTTGAGTTTTTCGGCTGAAGCAAACGGCGCCACCGAGTTCATCACGTAGTCGTCGGCGAGGTTGAGCTCGACGATTTTCACCCCGGCGCGGTCGAGGACGGCCGCGACCCGGGCGATCTCGTCTTCCGTGTTGCCGACCACGCTCGCGATGATCGCTTTGCGCCGCGGCGCAAGCTCGCGCGCGATCGCCGCGAAATGCTCGACGCCGCGGTTCTTCAGATTCTCCGGCGCCTCGAGCCCGGCGATGTTGCACGACTTGAACACCAGGGCGCCCTGATGCCGCTCGCTCAGCTCGAGGATTTCACCGCGCTCGGCCGAGTGCGGCCCCGAAGCATTCATCACCGATGAGCCGAGTTCGACGCCGCCAAGACGAATCGCTGTCCGTTCCATGTCGAATTTCTCCAAAAGGCCGCTTCGACCTACTTCCTACAGCGCGAGCGCATCGTCGGGCAAGCCGCAAAGAACCACCCTGCTCGCGGCGCTGCGCTGCCGTTGTCGCAGCGAGGCGAAGCGGCTAAGTTTTTGAGGGCCGGGAGCGCTGGGCCGTGCGATTGTTCGCGCGCGACAAAACCCGCCGCCGCCCGAGGCCGCTATGAACCCCGTTGTCCTTCTCAAAACCAACTTCGATCAAATCGTCGCGCAGGCCGAGCGCGAATTCCCTTTCGAGTGCTGCGGCTTCATCATCGGCGGCGACGCCGTCGAGGAAGAAGTCCGCCCCATAAGCAACATTCAGAACCGGATGCACGACGAGGATCCGATTGCCTTCGCGCGCGATGCACGCACGGCCTTCCTGATGGAGCCGCGGGAGCATCTGGCGGTGATGAACGAGATCGACCGCCGCCGCCTGAAGCTCAGCGCCGTTTACCATTCGCATCCCGACCACGACGCGTACTTCTCCGCGACCGACCGCGCACAGGCCTGCTCGTTCGATCCCGCCGAGCCCGACTATCCCGACACCGTCTATATCGTGATTTCCGTGCGCAACCGGAAATTCGCGCGCGCGGCGGCCTTCCGATGGGATCCCGGGAGCAAGGATTTCGTCGAGACCGAGCTTGAGACAGCCTAAGGCGGCGGCGAATCATCGTCTGAGTCGGCCGCGCCCGCAGCAGCCTCCCCTGAGGCCGCCTCAAGGGTCATCCCGCGCGTCTCGTCGATAAAAATCGCGTACAGAATCGCGCCCGGCACTCCGACGATGGCCAGATAGCCGACCACCGTCGAGAGCCCGCCGAGCGGGACCGCGAGCAGCGCCACCGAAATATGCGCGGTGAGCGCGCCGAGCGAGGTAACGATCGCGATCCATCCGAAGATCGTGCCGCGCAGCGCCGTTGGAAAAAGCTCGGTCGCCGCCGAATTCTGCGCGACCATCACTCCGTTGCCCATCACGCTGCGCCAGGCGAATCCGGCGCCGAGCCATAGCGCCGGCCGCGCGAAGTGCGCCGGCGGGCCCCAGTAGTACCAGAGCGCGCCCATCGCGGCGAGCGGCCACATAACGGCGATGGTCCGCACCCGCCCGAAGCGCTCGCTCGACCACGCGCCGCTCCCGAAACCCAAAAGCCCGAACCCGCCGCCGGCCAGGATGAGCGTGCTGACGATTGCGGGCGGCAGGTGCACCACCGTGACGGCGTGGAAGTAGCACCAGCTATCGGCGGCGGTCGCCGCGGTGGCGCCGAAGAGCGTGGAAAGCAGGATCACCACCGCGCGGCGCCGATAGGCGGGACGGAAGATCGCGTAAAAGCTGGTCGCGCCGGGCGCGCCGGCTGCCGCCGCGCGCGCCCATCGCCGGCTCTCCGGTACCAGGCGCGCCATCGCCGGCCACAGCGCAATCCCGCACGCCGAGATTCCGAACAACAAGCGCCAGCTATAAACGCTGAGCGCGAGCAGCGGCATTATCAGGATGCAGAGTCCGGCGCCGAGCGAGCCCGCCAGTGCGGCGTAGCTCTGGCCCCGCGCGCGATCATCGACCGCCAGTTCCTCGGCCGTCATCACGATCGCGCTTGCGATCGTCGCGCCCATGAACGCGAACAGGAAAATCGACGAGACCGCGAGCATCGCCACGTGCGGCGAAAGCGCCGCGCAAAGCGCGCTCAGCGGAGTTCCGGCCATCGACCACAGCACGACGCGCCGGCGCCCGACCCGGTCGGCCATCCGCGACAGCGCGAGCGCGCCGAACGCGCTCAGGCAGATCCAGGCGAACGTTCGCGCGATTCCGGACTGGTCGAGGCCAAAGCTCCGGGCGATCCACGGCGAGCTGGTTCCCAAAATCGAGAGATTGAAGCCCTGATAGAACATCAGCGCGACGACGCATCGGATCACCTGCCGGCTGCGCGCGCCGGTTTCGGCGCCGTCCGGCGACGGCTCTGCGGGCAGCCCTTGAAGCGGCCGCTCCGGGGCGTCAAGCGGCGCCGCGAGCTCAGACATCCGCGCGCGCGCCGCCGGCCGGTAAAAGTTCGAATACCGGGTAACGCTCAGCGAGCGGCGCGAAATCTGAGGCGGGAGATTCGCGGGGAATCGGAAAGTAGCGCTGCACCGTCAGCGCGAAGCGGTCGAGATAGGCCTTGAGCAGTTCCGGACGGCGCGCGGAACCGACCTCGCGCACCGTGTACTCCGTGCCCTTTCGTCCCCTGCGCAGCGTCACGCGTCCGGCCGCGCGCGCGTTGCGCACCCATTGGGTCTCGCCGCGGGGCGCCACCAGGTAGCGCCGTCCCTCGAACTCGAGCAGGTCAACCGGGGCCGAATACATCCGGCCGCTTTTGCGCCCCCTCACTTCGAGCACATAGTTGTGCGCAAGCCCCATCCCGAAACCGATCGCGACGGCGAAGCAGCGATTGAAAATGCGCTCGGTCAGGGACGGCTTGAGAAAGTGCGGCGCCGGCGCCATCGGGACAGCTCCTCCAATGTTTGGAAAGCCAGCCTAGGGGCGTTCATTGGTTATCAGCGGCAGGCAGGCCATGCAAGAAACCACGCCCGAAAGCCACCCGACGCAGTGTTGCGGCGAGGTTAAGCCGCCTTTCCGATAGTCTGCGACTGCGGCACTGTCGCGATTTCCGCACCGGCCCGGCCGGCGCGCTAGGACTTCGGCGGCAGCAGGCGCGCCGAGTTGAGCATGAAGGCAAGTTCGGAAGCGACGTGAACGAACGCCGCGAGCGGTGGATTGATCAGCCCGGCCGCCGCCAACGCGATACCGACGGTGTCGATCGCGATCGTTCCGGCGAAATTCTGAAAAATGATTCTGCGCGTCCAACGCGCGATCTCGAGCGTTTCGGCGAACTTCTTAAGATCGTCGCCGAGCAGCACCACGTCTGCGCTCTCGCGCGCGACCTCGGTGCCTGAACCCATCGCCACGCCCACGCTCGCCTCCGCGAGCGCAGGCGCGTCGTTGACTCCGTCGCCGACCATCGCAACCGCCAATCCGTCGGCGACGAGCCGCTTGATCCGGGCGAGCTTGGCTTCGGGCAAAAGTTCGCCCTCGACTTCGCCGATCCCGAGCGCACCCGCCACGGCTTCGGCCACGGAACCAGCGTCGCCGGTGAGCAGGATCGTCCGGATTCCCGTGGCGCCAAAGGCCTCGACCGCGCGCCGCGCTTCGGGACGAATCGTGTCGGCGACGAAAATCGTCCCCATGAATTGCCCGGCGCGGGTGACGAAGACCTGTGCCAGGCCGTCTGCTTCGGCCGGCGCGGTGCGCGGAAACTCGATCCCATGCTCGTTCAGCAGCGCGCGGTTGCCGACGAGAATCGCGGCTCCGTCGGCCACGGCCCTGACGCCGCGCCCCGGGCGGTAATCGAAACGCTCCGGCTCGCGGATCGAGCGACGCTCGGACAGCGCGCGCGCGACGATCGCCTTGCCGATCGGATGCTCGGAGCGCATCTCGGCCGACGCCGCCGCGACTATCAGATCGGTCTCGGAGACGCC
Source organism: Candidatus Binataceae bacterium (assembly GCA_035500095.1). Classification (NCBI taxonomy): domain Bacteria; phylum Candidatus Binatota; class Binatia (SeqCode); order Binatales (SeqCode); family Binataceae (SeqCode); species Binataceae bacterium (SeqCode). The sequence continues at coordinate 25,265 of DATJXN010000020.1, read as the reverse complement.
GGCGGCGGGAACGACGGCCTGCACCTCGGGACGGCCGAAAGTGAGGGTGCCGGTCTTGTCGAGGACCACGGTTTGCACACGGCCGAGTGTCTCGAGGTACAGCCCGCCCTTAACGATCGCGCCCAGACGCGCCGCGCGCCCGATACCGCCGAGGATCGCGAGCGGCGTACCCGCGGCGATGCCGCATGCGCCGGCGACGATCACCACCGAGATAGTCGAGCGGAAGTCGCCCGTCACGAGGAGCGTGAGCGCGGCCGCGCCGAGCGCGAAATATACCAGGTAACCGGCCAGGCGATCGGCCAGTTGCTGGACCGGCGCGCGCGAGCGCTCGGCTTGCTCCACCGCCTCGATGATCTTGCCGTAGCTGGTATCGCGGCCGATCCGTTCGGCGCGGATTTCCAGCGCCCCCGATTGATTGATCGTGCCGGCGAACACGGCCGCGCCGGGAAGCTTCTCGACCGGCATCGACTCGCCCGTGATTCGCGCCTGATCGACGAATGAATGGCCGCTCAGGACCACGCCGTCCACCGGCACCGCGCCGCCGGGATTGACCAGCACCGAATCACCGCTCCGGAGTTCGCCCGCCGGCGCCTCGCGCATCGCGCCCGCACGGCGCACGATCACCATGCGCGGCAGACAATCCAGCAGATCCCGGATCGCCCGCCGTCCGCGCGAGACCGTCAAGCCCTCCAGCACCTCGGCGACGAGCACGAAGAAGGTGATGACTAGGGCGGTTGTGTACTCGGAGATCGCGGCGGCGGCGGCGATTGCGATCGCCATTGAGAGCTCCATCGTCATCCGCCGCGCGGCGAGATTTTCGGCGCCTTCCCTGAAGATCGGCCATCCGCCGATTGCGACGCCGGCCGCGCCGATCAGGCTGACGCTCGCAAACGGCTCCCACAGACGAAGCCAGACCGCGGCGGCGCTGAGCGCCACGATTGCAATCCGCGCCGCCTCGACCCGGCCGAGCGGAGGCTCTCCGGCCGGACGCTCGCCGGCGTCGCCCGGCGCGCGGAGGTCGAGCGATTCGCCCGCGGCGATCGCGGCGATATCGATGATCGGTGCGGACGGTTCCATCTCGCCAACCCCTCGTGGCTACTTGAGGTAAGCCTGCACTACGTCGATCAGCTCCTGCGCGCCCTGGGCGCGGGCGGAGCCGCGTTCGCGCGCCGGATCGACGACGTGCATGCGGACGTGATCGGCGATGATCTTGGCCATCAGGCTGTTCATCGCGCCGCGCGCCGCGACCACCAGGTGAAGCACGTCGGTGCAACCCCGTTCGTCTGCGAGCGCGCGCTCGACCGCCTCGATCTGTCCGCGCACGCGGCGGACTCTGGCGAGCAGCTTGTTTTTTTCCTTGATCGTGTGGCCCACGCGAAAGGCACCTCCCTCTATACCATAGGGGGTATGGTACGTGCGGATCGGCGTGCTGTCCACATCGTCGCGCGAACGCCGCCGGCGCCTGATGCGGCGATTGTCGATTATCGATGCGCGTTGCCGAATTCGGCCGGTTCAGACAGGTCTGATCATCATGGCGGCCGGCGCCGCCGCATGGCGGGCGTGCGCGCGGTAAACTGGACAGTGCCGGGAACGGAGCGGGCCAGGCCAGCCGCCGCTATTTTGCGAAATTCGCGCGCATCCGGCCGAGCAGACGCAGGACGGGCCGCGACCGCGCCGTCGGCGCGGGAATGGGGAAGGGAGCCATTCGGGCGGGCTTCCCCAGTCCGTTCTGAGACCCCACGCGTGGAGCCTGGCCGGTGCCCAATGCCGCCGACATGAAGGCTTCGAGGACCGGGCACGGGCCTTGGCCGAGCGAATTGAATCGCTTGAGACTTTCCTCGCCGACGATCGGCTTCTGATGCTCGTCGAGGACCACGACCTTGCTTCCGCCGACCAGAAAGCTCCACTTACATCGAACGCAGTGGTAGAGCCGCGCCGGCCGCCCGAACAGCTCGCTGTAACGCTGCGGTCCGATCACGAAGTCGTGCTTGAGCGAAATCGTCTCCCGAGCGGGCGATTTCTCACCGATGCGCCATAGCTTCATGACCGTTCGTCGGCGCAAGTTCCATACCGTGAAAATGCGCTGGGAAACGCGAGCTAATCGGCTGCTGGAGCCGGCACGGGACAACGAGTTGAACGCGCCGCCTTGCTGCAAAACGCCTGATGGATTGCATTTTGAAATGCAGAAAAGACGACCCGCTGACCGTCTTGAAGCAGGACCGGCGTGCAGCTTTTCGCCTGCTTGCATAGACTGGGCGGTTGACAAATGAACGTTCATTCATTAGCTCTCAACCGCAGGAGCATCTGCATCAGAGCCGCCTCAGGCCTCGCCCGCCACGGCATCACGCCCTGCCGGCGCCCGGCAATCTTCTCCCCGACCTCCGCTCCAGATAGAGGCATCGCGAACCATGCCCGAGCCGCTCAAAACCCAGACCCAGCTGAGAACGCAGAATCAGGACGAGGCGCTGGTCCGCGCGCGCCGCCAGCAGATCTTCGCCGCCGCCTGCCGCGTGCTCGAGCACAAGTCGTTTCACGAGGCCACGGTCAAGGAGATTGCGCTCGAAGCCGGATTGGCCGCAGGCTCGATCTACGTCTACCTGCAGAGCAAGGACGACATCCTGCTGCTGCTCGCCGAATCGATGGTCGCCGAGCTGGCCGAGATGCTGCCGCAGATCCGCGGCAAGAGCCGCGGCGAGCCGCGCCGCGAGCTGCTTGAGCTGATGCGCGCGGCGATCGACGTGATCGACCGCTACCGTGAGGCGTTCTGCGTGCTGAACCAGGAGGTGCGCTACCTGGCGCGCCGCCCCGACTATCGCGCCGCGCTCAAGCAGATCGTCGGCCGCTACACCTCCACGATCGAGAACGTGCTCGAGCGCGGGCGCCGGATGGGCGTGATCGTTTACGACGACCTGCGGAGCGTCGTCCAGGCGGTGCACATGCTGTGCTCGGGATGGGCGATGGGCGCGGACTACCTGGGAAAAACCGACAAGGAAATCTACTGGCGGCAGATCGCGGCGCTGGTCGAGGGCCGTTTCTTCAACCCCGCCGCGCGCGGCGCGGAAATCTGAAAGGCGGAAACACGGGTCTATGGAACTCTACGATCGGCGCACGCTCGAGGGCGTGTACAGCGTGAAGCAGAGCGCCGGGTTCATCATGAACTACCGCTACGCCGAGGAGCGCATGATGCGGATGATGGCGGGCTGGATCGCGCTTACGCCGGAAATTCCGGTCAAGCTCGAGATGGCGCGCCAGGTTTACGAATGCGCGCTCCACGCCGACGCGCTCGGCAAGCGCCTTGGCGAATTGCGCTCGCAGGCCCAGGTTTCGCGCCCGCCCAACGAATCCTTCGTCGCCTTCATCAACGCGATCGAGGACAAGGAGCAGTGGGAGGATACGATCGAGCGCGCGGCCGGCATCTACCGCGTGCTGAAGCCGCACCTGGTGGCCCATTACAGCGCCCACGTCACCGCCGCCAACCCGGTCTACGAACCGCCCACTCTCAGGATCCTCGCGCACCTGCTCGACGACGAGAAGCGCCACATCGAGCGCGGCCTCGTCCTGCTCGACAACCTGCTCGATACGCCCGAAAAGCATCGCCGCGCCGCGAACTGGCAAGCCCGGCTGGAGGAATTGCTCGCCGCCTCTGGCGGCATCACCGGGACGGAACGGGATCGCGAAGAGCCGCGAGGTCTTGGACGCAGCCGATGAGGCCGCAGGAAAAGGTCCCCGAACTGCTCGAGGCGATCGGCGCGCACGCGCGGGCGGTGGTCGCGGGCGATGCCGGCGCGGCCGAAGGCTGCGTCAGGCCGACGGCTCTCGAAGCCTATCGCGTCGCGATAGACGCCGCCGCGAGCGTGGGGCCATTCGACGGCTACACGACGCCGGCACTCGCGCGGCTCGGCACGCAGTACATCTCCAAGGTGCGCTTCATCGGCGCGCAGGGCAGCGCGCTGATGCAGATTCGATGGGCACGCGAGGGCGACGGCCGCTGGCAGATCGCCGAGGCCGAATATTTCCCCCCCGCGCACACGCCGTGGAGCGGCGTCAAACGTCCGCGGCCGGCCGCCTGGAGCAGCGCCGGGACGGCCGGGGAAAATCGATGAGGCACCGTCGAGGAGAATTTCGATGCCGGATCTCGGGAATCGAGCGAGCGCGATAGGGCCCCAGCCGATCGCGGAGCGTTTCATCGTGCCGCACGCGATGCTCGCGGCCGCCGGCCATATCCTGCAGCTGCTCGCCTCGGACCGGCGCGCGGAGCTCGAGGCGCTGGTGATCCCCAGGGCGGCCGCCGAACTGCGCGGCCTCATCGACGCGATCGCGTCCGGCGCCTACCAGCGTCACAAAATCATCGCGCACGCCAAGGTCAACCATCACTACTACGTCAAGGCGCGGCTCTTCGGCGAAAGCGCCGCGCCCTTCACGCTCCAGCTCCGGCTGGGCGAGCACGAGGGGCGCTGGGTCATCTGGGAAGCGTACAATCTTGCGAGCGGACGCACCGCCTGGACACGCTGAAAATGAACGCCTGCCGTTTCGGAACGGAGACAGCCTCATGCAAAAGATGATCGCGGTTGACCGGCTCGCGCGGCCCGACGAAATCATTCTCGTCCCGGTCGAGCGCATCCGCGAAGCGCGCATCGACCAGGGAATTCCACCCAACAACGTGATGCCGCTCGAGGAGGATTTCCTCAAGGGGCGGCTGCACGGAATCGCCACCGGCGAGATGCAGGCGATGGAGGCGGCCGGACGGACGCTGTTCGATTTCCCCGACGCGCCGTGGGAGTTTCAGCTCGACATGGCGCGCCAGGTGTGGGACGAATCACGCCACGCCGAAATTTTCTCCAAGCTCCTCGAGTACGTCGGCTCCTACCTCGGCGAATTTCCCGAAAGCGAAATCCTGTGGTCGTGCACGCAGGTCGACGACCCGGCCTGCCGCGTCGCCGGAATCAACCGCGGCCTCGAGGGACTCGCCTGCGACGTCTTCGAGCAGATCATCCGGATGGGGCAGAAGATGGGCGACCCGTTTATCGAGCGCGCGGTCGACTACGTGCTCGCCGACGAGATTACCCACGTGCGGATGGGCTCGAAGTGGATGCGCAAGCTGACCGAAGGCGAACCCGAGCGCCTGGAGCACGCGCAGCAGTTCCAGGACAATATCGACGCGCTGTTCAATTTCGACGGCTTCCGCACCTCCAGGGAGGATGCGCCGCAGGTGCCCTTGATGCTCGGCGATCGCCAGATGGACTTCGACGCGACGCTCACGATCTCGCGCGAGACGCGGCTTCTGACGGGCTTCAGCGACGAGGAGATCGACCGCCTGATGAAGGCCGCCGCCCGCAGTTCGGCCTACTGAGCGTGGTGCCCGGCGGCGGCCTGATATAACGGAAAGGGAAGGACCCCACCATCATGCAGAAAATGATTCCCGCCGACCGCCTCGCGCGTCCCGACAACTTCGTCCTGTTGCGCGCGCGCAGGATGCGCGAGATTCGCGAGGAGCAGGGCCTCGACGAGCGCGTGATGCCTTTCGACGAGGAGGCGCTGCGCGTGCGCCTGCACGGCATTTTTGCCGGCGAACTGCAGGCGATGGAAGCGGCAGGGCGGACGCTCTTCGACTTTCCCGACGCGCCGTGGGAATTTCAGCTCGACATGGCGCGCCAGGTATGGGACGAGTCGCGCCACAGCGAGATTTTCATGCGCCTGCTGCAATACCTGGGCGCCGAGCCGGGCGATTATCCCGAGACCGAAATTCTGTGGCGCTGCACGCTCGCCGACGACCCCGCCGCGCGCGTCGCCGGGATCAACCGCGGCCTCGAGGGGCTCGCCTGCGACGTCTTCGATCAGCTGATCCGGATTGCGCAGAAAAACGGCGACCGGATTATCGAGCGCGCGGTGGACTACGTGCTGGCCGACGAAATCACCCACGTGCGGATGGGCTCGAAGTGGATGCGCAAGCTGACCGAAGGCGACCCCGAGCGGCTGCGGCGCGCGCAGGAGTTCCAGGACAGCGTCGATGACCTGTTCAACGCGCGCGGCGCGCGCAAGGCGCTCGACGACGTGGAAAAGGATTCACAGACCATCACGATCGCCCGCGAGGCACGGCTTCTCGCCGGCTTCACCGAGGAGGAAATCGACCGCCTGATCGCGGCCGCGCGCGCGAGCGCCGCCTACTGACGCGCGAGCGCGTCGTTCTCTTGTTCTCGCGATCGGCAGGCCGCGCGGTGGAAAGCGCGGCGCCAATCGCGATACAAAAGCCCTCTATGGCGGCGATCAACCTTGCGCGTCTCAAGCAACTGTTCCTCGAAATCGTCCAGATCGACTCGCTCTCGCGGCGCGAGCGCGACATCGCGCTCAGGCTCGTGCGCGAACTCGAAAGCGCGGGCCTGCGCTGCCGCTTCGACGGCGCCGCCGACAAGGTCCGCGGCAACTGCGGCAACCTGATCGCCCATCTCGACGCGACGCGCGACGGCGTGGCGCCCCTGCTCCTCTGCGCGCACATGGATACCGTCGTTCCGGGCGAGGGCGTGAAGCCGGTGGTGGACGGCGACGTCATCCGCACTGACGGCACCACGGTGCTCGGCGGCGACGACAAGTCGGGATGCGCGATCATCTGCGAAGTGCTGCATCAGTTGCGCGAGCGGAATATTCCGCACGGGCCGATCGACGCCGTGTTCACGGTGTGCGAGGAGATCGGGCTGCAGGGCGCGCGCAATCTCGATCTAAGCCTGCTCCGCGCGCGCGAGGGCCTGGTCTTCGACAGCGACTCGCCCGGTTACCTCTTCGTGCGCGGGGCCGGGGCGCAGGGCCTGCGCTTCACCGTGCGCGGGTATGAGGCGCATGCGGGGATGGCGCCCGAGCGCGGCCTTTCGGCGATCAAGATCGCGGCCGAAGCGATCGCCGGGATGCACCTGGGGCGAATCGACGCCGAGACCACCGCCAACCTGGGTACTATCGAGGGCGGCCGCGCGGGCAATATCGTGCCCAATGAGGTCGTCGTGAGGGGCGAGGCGCGCTCGAGCGATCCGCTTAAGCTCGCGGCCCAGGTCGAGCACATGATCGGGTGCTTCAAGGACGCGGTGGCGCGCGCGGCGGTGACGGTCGACGGCAAAACCGTGCGCGCCGAGCTGGACTATCGCAGCGTACCCTCCTACGCCGCGATGAACGTGCCCGAGGACGCGCCGATCGTGCTCAAGGTGATCGAGGCGGCGCGCCGTCTGGGCCGCGAAGTCAGGCCGCAAGCGACGGGCGGCGGATGCGACGCCAACATCCTCAATCAGCGGGGCCTGGTGGTCGCCAACCTCGGCACCGGCATGCGCGACATCCATACGGTGCGCGAATGGCTCGACGTGCGCGACATGGCCGCGAGCGCCGAGGTAACGCTTGAACTGATCAAGCTTCACGCCGGCGCCTGAGCGGGACTTCGCTCCAGCCCTGCCCGACTCTCAAGATGAAGCAGCTTCGCAACGCACAGATCGATTCGCCGCGCGCGTGGATAACGGTCGCGTCCGCCTTCATGTCGTGCTTCACCCTGTTCGGCGTCGCCTACAGCTTCGGCGCCTTCTTCCGCCCCATGGGCAAGGAGTTCGGCGCGAGCCGGATGCCCACCGCCGCGGTCTTTTCGATCACCGCCGGCATCTACAACGCGCTCGGCGCGCCCGCCGGCCATCTGAGCGACCGCTACGGTCCGCGGCCGGTGTTGCTCGCGGCCGCGTTCTTCATGGGTACGGGACTCGTCCTGACCTCGCGCATCGACCGCCTGTGGATAGGCTACCTGACCTACGGACTCGGCGTCGGACTCGGCGGCGCGTGCTGTTATGTCCCGATGGTCTCGGTGGTGGGTGGATGGTTTTCGCGCTGGCGCAATACGGCGCTCGGGATTTCGGTCGCGGGAATCGGGTGCGGAACGCTGGCGATGGCGCCGCTGGCCGCGGTGCTGATCGATCGCTTCGGATGGCGCGGGGCGTACGTGATTCTGGGCGTCGCGAGCGCGCTCATCCTCGTCATCTGCGCGCTCCTGGTCGAACCGCCGCCGGCCCATATGCAGGCCGCACGCCCGCGGCTCTCCACGGCCGTGCGCACGCCGAATTTCGCGATGCTCTGGGTGTCCTCGCTCCTCTCTTCGATCGCGATTTACGTGCCGTTCGTTTACCTGCCCGAGTTTGCGCATGACCAGGGTATCGGCCGCGTCGCCGCCGCGACGCTGGTCGGGCTTATTGGCGGCGCAAGCGTGGCGGGGCGGATGATCCTCGGCGTGGTCGCGGATCGCACGGGGATAATGTGGCTCTACAAGCTGTGCACGCTTGCGCTCGGGCTGAGTTACGCGGTGTGGATCCTGACCAGCGGCTACGGATGGCTGGTGGTCTTCGCGCTCACGATGGGCGCGGCATACGGCGGGATGGTCGCGCTGGCGCCGGCGGTGGTGGCGGAACTCTTCGGCGTGCAGGGACTGGGCGCGCTGCTCGGAACGCTTTACACGAGCTCCGCGATAAGCGCGCTGGTCGGGCCGCCGATTGCGGGTCTCGTGATCGACCGGATGGGCGGCTATCTCTGGGCGGCGGCCTTCTCCGGTGCGGTCTGCGTCATCGGGTTCTTCATCATCATCCCGCTCCGCCGAGCCGACGAGACTTTGGCGCCGCGTTTGGCCGAGGCCGACTGACATCCACGCGGCGGGCGAATCCCGAAAAGACGGCGGCGCGAAACTGCCGCCGCTCAAAAAGAGAACGGATGCGCGCGCTTCTCGCACGCGCATCCGTCCCCGTCATTCGCAAGCGGTCCACCTCGCGCCCCCGCACGCTCAGGCGCCGCTCGCCCGCCGGGCCCCCCGGGTCCTCCCCCGCTAGTCCAGGTGCTTGCGCAAAAAAGTCGGAATATCGAGCTTGTCGTCGTGTTCGCCGAGCTCGTTCGGTTCGGATCTTTCCATCGCGCCCGGGTCCGCCCCACGCCGCTTGAAAGCCGGAATGTCGAGCCCGTCATCGACGATCATCCCCATCCTGCGCACCGGCTTGCTGCCGAACGTCCGCGGCGGCGGCGGCGGAGGCGGAGGCAGGGTGGGCGCGGTGGGATGCACGGCCGCGGGATCGACGGCCCGCGTGGCGGCGGCCTGGATCGGCGCGGTAATCGGCGCGCCAGAGGACGAGTAGCGCGGATTGTAGCGCGTCGTAAGATCGCCGAAACCGGTTGCGATCACCGTTATCTGGATTTCGTCGGCCAGCCGCTCGTTGATCACTGCGCCGAAGATAATGTTCGCGTCCTCATGCGCTTCTTCCTGGATCAGACTTGCCGCCTCGGTCACTTCGTAGAGCGACATGTCGGGGCCGCCGGTCACGTTGATCAGCAGTCCGCGCGCGCCCTTGATCGAAACGTCCTCGAGCAGCGGGCTCGAGATCGCGCGCTGCGCCGCCTCGACCGCGCGGTTCTCGCCGGTCGCGCTCGCCGCGCCCATCATCGCAAGTCCCATCTCGGCCATGATCGAACGCACGTCGGCGAAGTCGAGATTGATAAGCCCGTGCACGGTGACCAGTTCCGAGATGCCGCGGACGGCTTGCAGCAGGACGTCGTCGGCCTTCTGGAAGGCCTCGCGCAGCGACGTAGTGCGGCTCGCAATCGAGAGCAGGCGCTGGTTGGGAATCGTGATCAGCGTGTCGACCGCGTCCTTGAGCTCGCGCAGGCCTTCGTCGGCCTGGGACATCCGGCGGCTACCCTCGAACTGGAACGGCTTGGTCACGACGCCGACGGTGAGCGCGCCGCCCTCGCGCGCGATGCGTGCGATGATCGGCGCCGAGCCGGTGCCCGTGCCGCCGCCCATCCCGGCGGTGACGAATACCATCTCCGCCTCCTTGAGCACTTCGCGCAGCCGCTCCTCGTCCTCGAGCGCGGCCTTGCGTCCGATTTCAGGATTGCCGCCGGTGCCGCGCCCGCGCGTCAGCACCGCGCCGATCTGCATGCGCATCGGCGCCGCGTTGGCGGCCAGCGCCTGGCTGTCGGTATTGACGGCGATGAAGTCGACGCCGCTCAACCCCTGCTTAATCATGTGGCTGACCGCGTTGCCGCCGCATCCACCGGCCCCGATAACCTTGATCCGCGCCCCGGGATCCGGGGAATCCATCAACTCGATCATTGTTCAACCTCCTCCACCATATGCGCGGCACTCAGCGGCTAGCTGAAGACGCGTCTGCCATCCCCACCGCCCCTAGAAAAAGTCTCTCATCCAGTCCGAAACGAGCGAGCGCAGCCGTCCAAGCCGCCCTCCCCGTATTGTTCCGTTAACGCTCGCGCCGTTCGCGCCCGCCGCGTGCAGCAGCAGGCCGGCCGCGGTCGTGTACGCCGGCTTCATCAGATCCTCGGGCATGCCCTTCAAATTGATCGGCAGGCCGCGGCGCACCGGCAGCCCGAAGATCCGTTCCGCCAGCTCCTGCGTGCCCTCGAGCAGCGACGAGCCGCCGACCAGGACCAGGCCCGAGGCGAGGCTGTCGGCGACTCCCGAGCGCATCACCTCGCGCTGCGCCATCGTGAAAATCTCTTCCATCCGCGGCTCGATGATTTCGCCGAGGAGGCGGCGCGCGATCACGCGCGGCGAGCGTCCGCCGACGCCCGGCACCTGAACCGTCTGGTCGCGCCCGACCACGGAGTTGGTCGCGACGCCATAGCTTATCTTCAGCCGCTCGGCCTCGTTGAGCGGCGTGCGCAGGCCCGCGGCGACGTCGCTGGTCAGATGGTTGCCGCCAAGCGGCAGGACCGCCGTATGCATCGCCGCGCCGCCGTGAAACACGACGATATCGGTGGTGCCGCCTCCGATGTCGAGCAGCGCGACGCCAAGTTCGCGCTCTTCGGGAAAGAGCGCCGCGTCGGCCGAGGCGAGCGGCTCGAAGACGATCTCGAGCGGCGTGATATTGGCGCGCTCGCAGCACTTGGTCAGGTTCTGGCCGTAGCTCTGCGCCGCGGTAACGATATGGATGCGCGCCTCGAGCCGCACCCCGGCCATCCCGACCGGGTCACGCACGCCTTCCTGGTCGTCCACCGCGAATTGCTGCGGCAGGATATGGAGGACCTGGCGATCGAGCGGAATCGCGACCGCCCGTGCCGCGTCGATCACGCGCTCGACATCGCGCGGGCTGACTTCGCCGCCGCGCACCGCGACGATTCCGTGGCTGTTGAGCCCGCGCACGTGCGCGCCGGCCTCGCCCACAACCGCCGCGCCCACGCGCACGCCCGCGCTCTTTTCTGCCTCGGCCACGGCCGTGCGGATCGCCTCGACCGTGGCCTCGATATTCACCACCACGCCCTTGCGCAGCCCGGTGCAGGGCGCAACGCCATAGCCGAGCACGGTCGCGCCGCCGCCCTCGGGCAGCGACTCGGCGACGAGCGCGCAAACCTTGCTCGTCCCGACATCCAACGCCGTCAGCACGTTTCTCATCTCCGCCCGCTCCCGCCCGCGCGGGCGCGCACGGCAACCCTACGCACGGAGCCCGCGGCCTGCGCGGTCGCGCGCGGCGCCTGAGCGCGCAGCCTCACCACCGCCTGCCCCGGCGTGGTCATGTCGAGAAGCGCGACCTGCTGCTCATGCCCGCGCCATTGGCCGAGCACCTCGGTCGCGCGCCGCAGTTGCGCCGGCGCGCCGTCGAGGTCGATTCGCAATTCGGTGTGCGAACGATCGAAGAAGAGCGACGCGGTGCCGTCGCCGTCAAGCCGCATCTCCGAGACCAGACCGGCAAGGGCCACCTCGGAGCGCACCAGCGCGGCCGCGTAGCGCACGAGATCGTGCGCGCGCGCCGTCTGCGCCGCCGCGCCGCTCAGGATCGGCAGATCGCCCGCGCGCGCCGCCGGAACAGGGCCGCGAAGCTCGCCGTCGCCAAAGAGCGCATAGAAGCCGTCGTGACGCTCGACCAGCGCTACCGCGTCGCCGGACGCCGCGTGCGGCAGCGGCGCGAGCATCGCGCTTTCGGTCGTGCGATCGCGCAACTCGGCGAATGTCGCTGCAGCCTGCGCCCAGCAAGAGGCAAGCGCCACGCGCCCGCGGGCCGCGAGCGCGCGGCCCGCGGGGCTCAGCCCGGTCGCCATGCCGAACACGAAGAACGCGCATAGCACTAGGCCGAGCGCTTTGCTCGACCAGCCCCAGGAATTCCTGGTTGCCGCCGGCGTCTTCCTGTTCCGCTTCGCTACCGCCTGCTTCGCCACTGCCGCCGCCCCACGCCTCCGCACTCATACGGCGAGCCGCTCGCCGCCCGCCGATCAGAACTTTGCGATCACCATTCCCCAACCATGCGCACTTCGGCTTCCAGAGCCACTCCGCTCTGCTCCCTGACCCGGCTGCGCGCAAGCTCGATCAGCGCGCGCACGTCTTCGGCGCGCGCGCCGCCCAGGTTGACGATAAAATTCGCGTGCTCGGTCGAAAACGCCGCCGCCCCAAGCCGCGTCCCCTTGAGCCCCGCGTTCTCCAGCAATCGTCCCGCGAACGCGCCGGGCGGATTTTTGAAGATCGAACCCGCGTTGGGCAGGCTGCGCGGCTGACGCGCCGCGCGCTTGGCCTTGACTTCCGCCACCCGCGTGCGCAGCTGATCGCGATCGCCTTGCTCCAGCTCGAAATCCACCCGCGTTATCACGAAGCGCGGCGGAAGCTGGGTGCGGCGATAGGAAAACTTGACCTCGGCGCCGCTTAACGCGACCGAGCGTCCCTGCTCGTCGACTCCGTGGACCAGCCTGACCACCCGCGCGATTTCGCCGCCGAATGCGCCCGCGTTCATCACCAGCCCGCCGCCGACGCTTCCGGGAATGCCTTCGCCGAACTCGAGCCCCTTAAGCCCACGCTCGACCGCTTCCAGCACCAGCGCGCCGAACTGCGCGGCCGCGCCCGCGTGCACCTTGACGCCCTCGAAGTCAAGATTCTTGAACCCCTCGCCGAGGTGAATCACGAGCCCGCGCACGCCGCGATCGCTGACCAGCAGATTGGTGCCGGCGCCAAGGCAGAACGCCGGCACACGCTCGCGCCACGCCGCCGCCATCGCGGTGCACAGTTCGTCTTCGCTTTCGACCACGAGCAGCGCGTCGGCGGGGCCGCCGATACGAAACGAGGTAAGCTCGGCAAGCGGCGCCCGGGTGCGCAGCCGGGCGCCAAAGCGGGCGCGCAATTCCTGCTCAAGCGGGTTCATGGGTCTTGGTCGCGTAGCCGAGATTTTGCAGCACGGCTTCGCCGATATGATAAACGTCGCCGGCGCCGAGCGTCACCAGCAGATCGCCGGCCATCGTATCCGCCGCGAGCCGGACCGCCGGATCCGGCTCGTCGCCGAGGTAGCGCACGTCCAGATGGCCGCGCGCGCGCAGCGCCTCGTAGAGCCGCCGCGCGGAAACGTCGGCCAGCGGCTCCTCGCCCGCCGCGTAAACCTCGCACAGATAGAGCACGTCGGCGTCGTCGAAGGCGCCGAGAAAATCGTCGAACAGGTCGCGCAGCCGCGTATAGCGATGCGGCTGGAAGACGGCCACGACGCGGCGCTTGAACGCGGCGCGTGCGGCGCCCAGCGTCGCCCGCACTTCCGCCGGATGATGCGCGTAGTCGTCGAGCACGATCCGGCCCGCCGCCTCGCCCTTGATCTCGAAGCGCCGGCTGATGCCCGAAAACGACCCGAGCGCCCGCGCCGCGACGTTGAAGTCGATCCCCACCGCGAGCGCGACGCCCACGGCCGCAAGCGCGTTCAGCGCGATGTGGCGCCCCGGCGTCGGCACCTCGACCATGCCCAGTTCGCGGCCCGCGCGGATCACCGTGAAGCGCGTCGAGAGACCGTCGATCACGATATTCTCGGCGCGCAAATCGGCGTCGTGCGCGACGCCGTAAGTCAGCACGGGCTTGCGCACGGAGGGGAGCAGTCCGCGCACATTGATGCTGTCGATCCCGAGCACGGCGAGGCCGTAAAAGGGCACGCGGTTGATGAAGTTGAGATAGGCTTCGCGCACCCGGTCCATCGTGCCGTAGTGGTCGAGATGTTCGGGATCGATATTGGTGACGACCGCGATCGTCGGGAGCAACAGCAGAAACGACGCATCGCTCTCGTCAGCCTCAGCCACCATGTAATCGCCGCCGCCCAGGCGCACGTTGCTGCCGCGCGCGCGGAGATTGCCGCCAACCGCCACGGTCGGGTCGAGTCCGGCCTCCTCCATGATGAGTCCTACCAGCGAAGTGGTGGTGGTCTTGCCGTGGGTACCGGCGACCGCCACGCCGAGGCGCACCATGCGGAGCAACTCGCCGAGCATCTCGGCGCGCGCAATCACCGGGATCTGCAGCGCGCGGGCACGCGCGACTTCGGGATTGGAAAACTTCACTGCCGAGGAAATCACCACGGCATCGAGGCGCTGGGTGATCGCGTCTGCGACGCAATCCGTGAGATGCGCGGCGACGTGGTCCGGATGATGCCCGTGGAAGACCTGCACGCCGAGCGCGGCCAGCCAGTCGGTGGTCGGGCTCTGGCGCGCGTCGCAGCCGCTGACCGCGAAGCCGAGCCGCAGCGATAACTCCGCGATTCCGCTCATTCCGGCGCCGCCGACGCCGATGAAATGCAGGCGACGCTGACGGCCGAGCAATCCCTTTGCGAGCGTCTCGCTCATGCGGCTGCGCGCTCCTCCGCGCCAAGCTCGAAGCACAGCTTTGCGATCGCGCGCGCCGCGTCCGGTTTTGCCGCGGTGCGCGCCGCCGACGCCATCCACTCAAGCCGAGCCGGATCGGCGGCGAGTTCGCGCAGCGCCGCGGCAAGATTTTCCCCCAGGTTCTCGTCGTCGAGAACGATCACTGCGGCGCCGCGGCGCTCCAGCACGCGCGCGTTGAGTTCCTGCTGGCGGTCGCGATGGAATGGATAGGGAACGAAGATCGCGGGGCGGCCGGCGAGCGCGACTTCCGAAACCGTCATCGCGCCGGAACGCGCGACGAGCAGATCGGCGCGGTCGAGCGCGGTCGCCATGTCGTCGATAAACGGAATCACCTGCGCCCGGCAGCCGAGCGCGGCGTATCCACCCTTCACCAGCCCCACATCCGCCTCTCCTGTCTGGTGGACCAGAGCGATTTTTATAACACCTTCTCGCAGATTTCTCAAGGCATTGATTACGCCTTCGTTGAGGCGATGCGCTCCGGTCGAGCCGCCTAAAACAAGGATTTGCAGCGGATCGTGAACCTTGTAAGGCGAAGGCTCGATAGCAAAGCGCACCGGATTGCCGCTCACTACGACCTTAGGCGAATTAAAGAGCGCCGCGGATTCGTCAAATCCGACACAGACCTTTTTGGCGAAGCGCCAGAGCATCCGGTTCGACAGCCCCGGCCGCGTGTTCTCTTCCATCAGCACCAGCGGCTTGCGCGCCAGAATCGCCGCCATCGCCATCGGCGCCGAGGCGTAACCGCCCGCGCCCACCACCAAGTCGGCGCCGCACGAGCCGAGCAGCCGGCGCGCCCTTGCAAGGGCCGCAAAGAACTCGACGAGCGCCTTCATCCGTTCGACCAGGCTGTGGCCGCGAATTCCATGGACCGGAAAGAGCTCATAGCGCAAGCCGCTCTGCGGCATCCATCGCGCCTCCAGCCCCGCCGTGGTGCCGACGAACATGACCTCGGTCTCGGGCCGCTCGCGCATCATCGCTTCGCCCACTGCGACCGCGGGAAAGAGATGTCCGCCGGTACCGCCGCCCGCGATTATCACTTTCATCGCACCGCCGGCCTGCGCGCAAGCGCGAGCAAAGTGCCCAGGGCAGCCATCGCCATCACCATCGCCGTCCCGCCGTAGCTCAAAAATGGCAGCGGCAGGCCCTTGGTCGGCACCAGCCCGATCACCACCGCCATGTTGACCAGCGCCTGCAGGGTGAGCAGCGCAGTCAGCCCGACCGCAAGCAGGCTCGCGAACGGGTCGGGCTCCGCATGCGCAACGCGCATTCCGCGCACCAGGATCGCGCCGAACAGGACCAGCACCACAACCGCGCCGAGCAGACCAAATTCTTCGCCCACCACGGCGAAAACGAAATCGGTATGGGCCTGCGGCAGGTAGAACATCTTCTGCTGGCCGGCGCCCAGTCCGACGCCCCATCCGCCGCCGGCGCCGAGCGCGATGAAGGATTGAATCAGCTGGAAGCCGGCGCCGCGGGCGGTCTGCCAGGGGTCGAGAAAGGTGCTCAGCCGGCGCATCCTGTAGGGTTTTGCTACAGCCTGGAGCGCAAGCACGGCAAGCGCGCCGCCGCCGGCGGCACCGAGATGTTTAAGCCGCGCGCCCCCGGCGAACAGCATCGCGAACAGCAGCATCACGATCATCACCGTGTTGCCGAAGTCCGGCTGCTTCAGGATGAGCAGCGCGAGGGGACCCACGGCGATAAAAGCCGGTAGCGGGCCGCTCGCGAAGACAGCCATCCGTTCCTGGCGGCGGCTCAGGAAATCGGCCAGGAAGAAGACGATCGCAAACTTGGCCAGCTCCGACGGCTCCGCCAGCAGCGGCCCGAGCCTGAGCCAGCGGCGCGCGCCGCCCCGCATCACGCCGAGCCCGGGTATCCAGAGCGCCAGCAGCATCACCACCGCCACGACCATCAGCGGCACGACCAGCCGGTGCAGGCCGCGCAGCGAGAGCTGCGAGAGCAGCGCGAGCACCACCAGTCCGGCCGCGATATGACCGAGCTGAAGCTTGAAGAAGTGAAACGCGTCGCCGGTCTTCTCCAGCCCGAGAAAATAGGTGGTGTTGAGCACCATCAGCAGGCCGAGCACCGCCAGCGCCGCCGCCGGCACATACAGCCAGGGGTCGAGCTGCGGCCGGGCGACCGACTCAAAGCGCCCGAACCAGCTCCTGAAATATTCGCCCGCGCTCCGCATAGTTCTTGAATTGATCGAAACTCGAGCAGGCCGGCGAGAGCAGCACCGTGTCGCCGCGATCTGCGACCGCGGCCGCGCGCCGCACCGCCTCGTCCAGGGTCTCAGCGAGTTCGATTTCGGTTGCCCCTTCGAGCGCGGCGCCCATCTTGTCGCGCGCCGCGCCGATCAGAATCAAAAGCCGCGTCTTCTCCGCAAGCGGCGCGCGCAGCGGCGCGTAGTCGCCGCCCTTGTCCATGCCGCCGGCGATCAGGATCACCGGCGCGCGCGCCGCCGCCAGCGCCTCGACCACGGAAGCCACGTTGGTTCCCTTGGAGTCGTCGATATAGGTCACGCCGGTGCGCTCGGCGACGAATTCCATCCGATGCGGCAGGCCCGCGAAGTCCGCGAGCGCCGCCTCAATCGCGCCCGGTTCGATACCGCTCACGAGCGCGGCGGCCGCCGCCGCCATCGCATTGGCGATATTGTGACGCCCCGCAAGCCGCATACGCCTAAGCCCGATACGGCCGTGGCGGGTGCGAATGTCGAAAATCAGATCGCTGCCGTCGCAGCCGATCGCGGGAGTAGTCTCGGCCGGACCCAGGCCGAAGCTCATCACCTGCGCGGCCGCCTTTACGCGCAAAAACCACACCCGCGGATCGTCGCGGTTCAGGATCGCCCAGTCGTAACGGTCCTGCATGCGGAACAGCCGCGCCTTGGCAACGCCGTACTCGTCGAGATCCTTGTAGCGGTCGAGATGATCCTCGGCGAGGTTCAGATGGACGCCCACGTGCGGTTTGAACCGCTCGGTGCGCTCGAGCTGGTAGCTCGAGACCTCGACCACGATCGCGTCGAACTCTCCGCCGGCAGCCTCGGTCAGCGGCGTGCCGAGGTTGCCGCCGACGAATACGCGTCGCCCCGCGGCCCTGAAGATCTCGCCGATAAGCGTCGTCACAGTGCTCTTGCCGTTGGTTCCGGTGACCGCGATGATCGGCGCGGCGACGAAACGGCTGCCGAGCTCCAACTCGCCGATTACCGGGATACGCCGGCGAGCGGCTTCGGTGAGCAGAATGGAGGCCGGCGGCACGCCGGGGCTTGTAACCACCAGATCAACGCCCTCAAGCCAAGCGGGGTCTTCAGGGCCGAGATGAACTTCGCCGGGCGGCGGCGAAGCGCCGCCGGCGCCGAGCCCCAGCTCCGGACGAAGATCGGTCATCACGAGATGCGCGCCGCGAGCCGCGAGCAGTCGTGCGGCGGCGAGTCCGCTTACGCCGAGTCCGACCACCATCACGCGCTTACCCGCAAAATCCATCGCCCGCTTCTCAACGCAGCTTGAGCGTGCTCAGCGCGACCAGTCCGCAGATGATTGAGATTATCCAGAAGCGCACGACCACCTGCGTCTCGGGCCATCCGCCCAGCTCGAAATGGTGATGCAGGGGCGCCATGCGGAAAATCCGCCGATGCGTCGCCTTGTAGTAGTAGCGCTGGATGATGACCGACACGGCCTCGATCACGAAGATGCCGCCCGCGATGGGCAGCACCAGTTCCTGCTTGGACAGCACGGCGACGATCCCCAGCGCGCCGCCCAGCCCAAGCGCACCGACGTCGCCCATCATCATCGAGGCCGGGTAGGCGTTGTACCAGAGAAAACCCAGCGAGGCGGCGATCAGCGCGGCGCAGAAAATCGCGAGTTCGCCCGCGCCCACCACGTGCGGGATGTCGAGGTAAGCGGAGAATTTCAGATTGCCCGCGACATAGGTGAAGGTCCAATAGCAGAACGCGACCGTCATCACGGGACCGATCGCCAGGCCGTCGAGTCCGTCGGTCACGTTGACCGCGTTCGAGCACGCCACCATCACGAACATCGCGAACACCACGTAAAGCCATCGCGGCAGGTTGGGATGGAGGTTCTTGAAAAAGGGAACGTTGAGCGTGGTGTCGAAGCGCAGCACCGCGAAGAGCATGAACGAGACGACGAACGCGCAGGCGAACTGCCAGAAGAGCTTCTGCGGTCCGCTCAGGCCCTGGCCTTTGCCGCGGCGCAGTTTCAGCAGATCGTCGGTGAAGCCGATAGCGCCGAAGGCGACCGTCACCGCGATCGCCATCCACACGTACGGATTGGTTGGATTGGCGAAGAGGATCGTGGCGATGAGCGCGGTGCTGAGGATTAGCAGCCCGCCCATCGTGGGCGTGCCCGCTTTCTTCTGATGGCTCTGCGGAACCTCGGCGCGGATGGTCTGGCCGATTTGCGCCGCGCGAAAGCGCTCGATCAGCCGCGGCCCCTCGGCCAGGGCCAGCGCCAGCGCCGAGAGCCCCGCAAGCACCGAACGGAAAGTTTCGTAGCGCAGAACATTGAAGCCCACGTAATGCGCGTGCAGCGGAAAGAGCAGGATGTAGAGCATCGGGAAAACCCGTCTTCGAGTGTGCTGGCCGCGGCCCCGGCAGCGCAAGATGCGCGGTTATAAATGCCGGTCGATCGTTGCCGCCCGCGTGCGCGCGCGCGCCGGGCAGCCTCAAGCCGCCCGGCGGCGAGCGCCGAACCCCGTCGGCGCGGTACGTAACGCACCATCCTTTGCAGCCTGGAATCCCGAGGCAAGCCTTCGATCGGCCACCCAACCGCCCATCCACCACCTCCGACCGAAGGCCTCCCTCAGTACGCCACCCGCAACCCCCGCCCTCCTCAGCCTTATGCACCGCGTTCATGCCCGCGCTCGGCCACGAGCGCGCGCACCACGGCGCGGTCATCGAAATCGAGCCGCCGTCCCGCGACCAGTTGATAGTCTTCATGGCCCTTGCCCGCGATCAGTACGATGTCGCCCGGCGCCGCGAGGCCAAGTCCGAGCGCTATCGCCCCGCGTCGGTCCGGCTCGACGAGGTAACCGGGCGCGCTGCCTGCAGCCTCGGGCGCGATCCGGCGAAGCCCGCCGGCGCTAAGGCCAGCCTCGACCTCGGCGATGATCGCCAGCGGATCCTCGCTGCGCGGGTTATCCGAGGTGAGGATCGCAAGATCCGCCATCCGTCCCGCGATTGCGCCCATCAACGGGCGCTTGCCGCGGTCGCGATCGCCGCCGCAGCCGAAGATGCACAGAATCCGCCGCGGCTCGAGTCCACGCAGCGCACGCAGCACCGCCTCGAGCGCGTCGGGCTTGTGCGCGTAATCGACCAGCACGGTCACACCGGGCGGGCCGGGTACCGCCTCCAGTCTGCCGGGGGCCCCTGGGCATCGCCGCAACCCTTCCGCGACCACATCCGTTTCGATGCCCAGGGCCACCGACACAGCGGAGGCGCCAAGAATGTTGAGCAGATTGATCTCGCCGAGCAGCGGCGAGCGCACTTCGATCCGCCGGTCGAGCGCGGCGATCGAGGCGCGGATCCCGTCGATCCCGGCGGTGTAACTGAGCGGATGAACGTCGAGGTCGGGCGCGAGGCCGAAGCTTATCTTGCGTAAAGGGCGGTCATTGACCGCGTCGAGGATGCGACGGCCGAAAGGATCGTCGCCGCGCACCACCGCGACCGCGTCGCGCCAGGTGCTGCGCGGAAGCAGTTCGCTGAACAGACGCAGCTTGGCTGCGAAGTACTGCTCCTGAGTGCCGTGATAGTCGAGATGGTCGCGGCCAAGATTGGTGAAAACGCAGGCCCGAAAGCTCAACTCGTCGACGCGCCCCTCGGCGAGACCGATCGACGAAATCTCGGCCGCCACGCGCCGCACGCCGGCGCGCTCCATGTCGGCGAGCGCGGACTCGAAATCGAGTGACTCGGGCGTGGTCAGGCCGCTGTAGATTTTGCGCGGGCCGACGAAGATTCCGATCGTGCCGATCACTCCCGGCGGCGCGCCCGCAGCCTCGAAGATCGACGCGAGCATGTACGCGGTCGTGGTCTTGCCGCTGGTGCCGGTGACGCCGACCAGTTCGAGCCGGCGGCTCGGCGCGTCGAAAAAGCGCGAGGCGGCCGCGCCCATCAGCCGGCGCGGCTGCTCGCACTCGACAACGGTTACCGCGGGGCGCGCGCCTTCACCGTCCCACCCCTTCATCATCACCACCACGCGCGCCCCGCGGTTCAATGCATCATCAGTGTTGGCGCGGGCCTGTCCGGCGTCCCGCGCCAGTGTGAAAAAAACGTCCCCCGGTTTAACCCGCCGCGAGTCGTAGTTGAGCCCCGCGACTTCCACGCTCGCCTCGCCGTGAACGCGCAGACCGGGCTCGCCCGCTATCAGTTCGGCAAGCCTCATCGTTTGCGCCCGTTATGTGCACGGCGCGGCGCCGGCGCAAGGGGGTGCGCCGACGCCGTCCGCGGGCCATGCGTCAAGTCAGTTACCGAAGACGTATCGTCCGTGCGCGCATCCGCAACCACCGGCGCAAGCCGCAGCGTCAGGCTGCCGGCGCCGATTGCCGAACCCGGCGCGGGCTGCTGCGCTACGACGTAGCCGTCGCCTTCGACCTCGAGGTTGAGATGGCGGCGGCCGGCCAGCGCGAAGGCGCGCCTGAGGCTAAGCCCGCTGAAATCGGGGATCCGATCGCTGCCGGCGAGCGCCGCCCCCGTCGGATCGTCGCCGCCGAATGCCGATTCCGGCAGCGCGTGAGCCGATTCAGCCGGCGAATCGTCGCTCGCCCCCGGGGCGCCCGGCAGCAGGCTCGCCACGTCGTAGTGCGTAGCTCGTGGAGCGACATTCAAGTCGCTTAGCGCGCCCGAGGCGATCTGGCTGAACACCGGCGCGGCGGTCAATCCTCCGAAGTGCCCGTGGGCGACGTCGTAAAGCACGACCAGGATCACCAGGCGCGGATCGTCGGCGGGTAAAAAGCCGACGAACGACGCGACCAGCCGGCTCTGGTAGTACGCGCCGGTTGCGGGATTCACCATCTGCGCCGTGCCGGTCTTGCCCGCGACAACGAAATCGCTCACGCGCGCAAGCCGCCCGGTGCCGTCAGGGCCGTTGACCACGCCCTGCAGCAGGCGGTTCATCGTGTGCGCGACGGCGGGCGAGATCACGCGATGCAGCGCCTCGGGCGTATGCGTCAGGAGCGGGCGGCCCGCGGCGTCGTAAGCGGCCTTCACTACGTAAGGGCGGACCAGGTAGCCGCCGTTGGCGATCGCCGCGTAGGCGACCGCGAGCTGGATCGGCGTGACGCCGACGCCCTGGCCGAAGCCGTGATTGGCGAGATCGATCTCGCGCCACGACGCAGGCTTGCGCAGAATACCGGGAGCCTCGCCGGGCAGGTCGATTCCGCTGCGGCCGCCGAGGCCGAAGGCGCGCAAGCCGTTGTAAAACCGATCGGCGCCCAGTTTGAGCGCGATCTTCGACGCGCCGATATTCGAGGAGACTTCGATAATCCCGCCGAGGTCGAGCCATCCGTGGGGACTGTCGTCGTGGATCACGCGGCCGGCGACCGTATAGGCGCCGTTCTCGCAATAGATGCGCTGATTGAGGGAGGCCGCGCCGTCCTGCAGCGCGATCGAGGCGAGCAGACCCTTCATCGTCGAGCCCGGCTCGAAGGCGTCCTGCACCGCCGTATCGTGCAGACGTTCGCCGATACTCGCGCCGTCGGCCGCGACATTGGCGAGCGCCAGCACCTGGCCGCTGAACGGATCGAGTACCACGGCGGCGCCGCGCCGCGCGCCGCTCGCGCGCACCTCGGCGGCCAAATCGCTCTCAGCGAGCGCCTGGATGCGCGCGTCGAGCGTCAGCACCAGGCGCGCGCCCGGCTCAGGCGTCTTGAGCGCAAGCGGACTGTCGAAGATCGGATGGCCGAGCGCGTCATGATAAAAACGCAGCACTACAGGCTCGCCGCGAATGAGCCGGTCGTATTCCAATTCGAGGCCGGAGAGACCCTGGCCATCCATCCCCGCCAACCCCACCACCGGCGCGGCCAGGGTGCTCTCCGGATAGAACCTTTTGTATTCGCTGAGCGCGCCCGTTCCGTCGAGGCCCAGCGCTTCCGCCGCCTGCGACTGGGCGGGCGGCAGATGGCGCCGCAGCCAGACGAAGGGCGCCGTGCGATGGAGCTTCGCCTCCAGTTCGGAGGCCGTGATGCCGAGTGCGACGGCGAGCGAGCGGCGCTGCGCGGGCGTCGCCGCGGCCAGGAGCTGCGCCGGCCGCGCATACATCGACCGGGTCTCGGCCGAAAGCGCAAGCGCCTCTCCGTTGCGATCGACCAGCGGCCCACGCGGCGCCGCGAGCGCCACTTCGCCCGTGTGTTCGCTGCGCGCGAGCGAAGTCAGGCGCGGCCCGTCGAAGATCACCAGCGCCGCGAGCCTGAGCGCGATCAGCACGAACAACGCGCCGAGCACGACCATCAACGCGCCGATCCGCCCGCGGCGTTTCTTGAACGGCTCGTTCATGGCAGCGTCACCACCTGGCCGGGCGTGGGCGGGCCAAGCTTGAATTTAGGCGCGAGCCCGCGCAGGCGCTCGCGCGAGGCGAGTTCGGCGACGCCGAGGCGCAGGTTGCGGTTGTCATCTTCCAGTTTGAGGTTGTCGCTGCGCAGCGCCGAGAGCCGGTAGCCCTCTTGCATGACTTCGAGACGCACCATCAGCGTCGCGAATCCCAGCGCAACGACGCCGAGCGCCGCGACGGCTTGCAGCAGCCGCGAGGGCGGACGCGCGGGTCTCACGCGCGCGCGGCTCATTGCGGCCCCCGTTCGACGGCGCGGAGCCGAGCGCTCCGCGCGCGCGGGTTGTGCGCGCATTCAGAAGCCGTGGGGCGAAGCGCCTTGCGCGTCAGCGCGGCGAACCCCCCGCCGGCCACGAGCTCGCGAAGGCGATGCTTGACCGGGCGATCCTCGAGCGAGTGATAGGCGATAACCGCGAGGCGGCCGCCGGCGGCAAGGCAACCCGGGGCGCTTTCGAGAAACGCGGCGAGGCTTTCGAGTTCATGGTTGACCGCGATCCGCAGCGCCTGGAACGTGCGGGTCGCCGGATGGATCGCGCCGCGATGGCGTGTGCCGGCCGCCCGTTCGATCACCGCGCGCAGTTCCGTGGTAGTCGTCAACGGACGCCGACGGCGGGCCTCCACAATCGCCCGCGCGATCCGCCGCGCGGCGCGCTCCTCGCCGAACTCGCGGATGATCCGCGCGAGTTCGTCCTCCCCTTCCTCGTTGAGCAAATCGTAGGCGCTGAGCGGCGCCGCGGGATCCATCCGCATGTCCAGCGGACCTTCGTTTCTGAAGCTGAACCCCCGCTCGGGATCGTCGAGAGCGAAGCTGCTCATCCCAAGATCGGCCAGAATCGCGTCGGGCGCGCCCAGCCCGGCCTCGGTGACCGCGCGATCGATCTCGGCGAAGTCACAATGGCGAAGTGTCACGCGCGAACCAAAACGGCGAAGCCGCTCGCCGGCGGTCTCCAGCGCCCGGGGATCGCGATCGAGACCGAGCAGCGCGGCGCCGCTCGCCTCCAGCAGCAGCTCGGCGTGCCCGCCGGTGCCGAGCGTGGCATCGACGATCAGGCGCCGCTCGCCCGCGCAGAGCAGATCGCGCACCTCGCCGGGCATCACCGGCAGATGCAACCGATCCGCTCCCGCATTCGCTTCCGCTGCCAGCGCCATCCCCATCCTTTACAGGTTGAGCTTCCCGACGAATTCCGGATCCATCATCTGCTGCTCTACGGCGTCCGCCATCCGCTGCAGCATGGCCTTGTCCCAGAGCTGAAAATGATCGATCAGGGCGTTGAAGGTGACCTCGCGATCGAGCCGGGCATATTCGCGAAGGCGGGGCGGAATCAGTATTCTTCCCTGGCGATCCACCTGAACTTCATGCGCGCCGCCGACGAAGTACATCTGGAGAGTCTGCGTCGAGGGGTCGAGGCTTCCCCGCTGACTAATCTTGCCGATGAGCCTTGTCCACTGGCTGGGAGGAAATAGCGCAAGGCATCGCTCTTTCTGGTAGATCCAATTTGTGATGATGAGACTCTCGTGGCCGTCGCGCTGCAGCTGTTCGCGGAACCGGACGGGGATACTGACCCGCCCCTTTTCGTCCGTCGTATGGTCGAAACGTCCGCTGAACACCGCGCCTTCCCCCTGCCTCCCACAACATCCCACTCGCTCCCACCACAGTCAAGTCAATCTCAATGCCGCGCAGTGGTAAAAATCGACGATACTCCGCCGAATAGCCAAAGCGAATAAAATACGAAACTTGTCTGCTTCTTGACATCGTAGGCGCATATCCAAAAGAATCGACCCCGCCTGTTTCCTATCGTTTCGGCTTTCGGAGAAGGTGGGCGGAGATGACCGAGAAGAAGTACGTATTGCGTCCGGCGCTATGGGCGGCCGCGCTTGGTGGTGCGTTGGCGGCGAACGCGGCGTTTGGCCTCGGTGGCTGGACAGCGTCAGGGGTTGTTGCGGCGGCTGACGATCAGCCCTTTTATTCGACCGGCGCCACGAGCGCCGCGAGCGCAAAGAACTGGGATTTCGATCACGACCGCGGCTATTCGATCCCGCAGGACTGGACGGTGGTGGCCGGCGACTGGCGGGTACTCATCGATCGCA